>JAWWBS010000001.1 GCA_033720895.1 Gammaproteobacteria bacterium | reverse complement strand
TGCCAATGTCCGGGAGAAGTTCTCAGCATGAGTACCGATCTTTCCTTTTTCGAACTGATTGCCAACGCCAGTTTCCTCGTGCAGCTCGTGATGCTGGCACTGCTGCTGGCTTCCTTTGCATCCTGGATGCTGATTTTCCGGAAACGGAAGATGCTGATGGGTGCACGAGAGGATGCGGAAGCTTTCGAAAAGCGCTTCTGGTCGGGTGTGGATCTCTCCGACATCTACAAGAGCCTGTCGAAGGACGAGGCGGCGCAACAAGGCATGGCGTCGATCTTTCTCGCCGGTTTCAAGGAATTCGTCCGGCAGCGCAAGCATGGCGGTGTCGATGCGGACCGGATCAGCGAGGCTGCCAGGCGCGCGATGTCGGTGGCGCGCTTGCGCGAGATCGACCGCCTTGAGGACGGACTTGCGTTCCTGGCCACGGTGGGCTCGACCAGCCCCTATGTCGGCCTGTTCGGCACGGTATGGGGCATCATGAATGCCTTCCGTGCCCTGGGTAACGTGCAGCAGGCGACCCTGGCCATGGTGGCGCCAGGTATTGCCGAGGCATTGATTGCGACGGCCATGGGCCTGTTCGCCGCCATTCCCGCGGTGATTGCCTACAACCGCTTCGCCGACAAGGTGGAACGCCTGGAAACGCGTTACGACACCTTCACCGAAGAATTTGCTGCAATCCTGCAGCGCAACGCCGGGCAGTAAGATGGCGAGCGTCTCACCACGCAGGGCAAAGCGGAGATTGATGGGCGACATCAATGTCGTGCCGTACATCGACGTCATGCTGGTGCTGCTGATCATCTTCATGGTCACCGCGCCGTTGCTGAGCCAGGGCGTCGAGGTCGATCTGCCAACCGCCAGCGCGGAGCCCTTGCCAACACCCAACGAGCAGGTCGAACCGATCGTACTCACGGTGGATGCGGCCGGTCGCTTCTTCCTCAACGTGGGGGAGGACAGCAAGGCGGCGCTGGACCCGAAGCAGGTTGTCGCGATTGTCCGCTCGGTCCTCAAGAACAGTCCGGCCACGCCGGTGGCCGTGCGTGGTGACCGCAATGCGAATTATGGCGCCGTGATGAACGGCATGATCCTGCTGCAGGATGCCGGTGCAGGCAAGGTCGGCATGATCACCGAGCCCCCGGATACGTCGAACTGAGCATGGGCGAGCGGCAGGAGAATCTGCACGCATTCCTGGCGGCGGCCGGTGTCCACCTGGTCATCCTGGCGCCGATGGTGATTGCCTTGGAGTCCACCCGCCAGCACGCCGACATCATGGCAACCGCAATTCCCGCGGTCGCGATATCGGCCGAGGAATTCGATCGGCCACGGCGCGAAGCAGAGGCGCGCGAGAAGGCCGAAGCGGCACGCCGTGAGAAGGAGCGCGAGGCCGCGCGCCAGCGTGAACTGCAGGCACAGCGCGAGGCCGATGAACAGGCACGCCGCCAGCGTGAAGCCGAGCAGCAACGCCAGGCAGAGGAGGCGGCAAGGCTCGAAGCGGCAGCCGACAAGCAGCGCCGGGCCGAAGAAGAGGCTCGCCGGAAGGCTGCAGAAGAGCAGCGCCGGGCGGAAGAGGCGGCGCGGCGCAAGGCAGCAGAGGAAAAGCGCCAGGCGGAAGCCGAGGCCGCGCGGCGCCGGGCGGAAGAGGAAGCACGGCTGAGAGCGGAACGGGAAGCCGACATGCAGGCCGAGATTGCCGCCGAGCAGTCGCGTCTCGCGGCGATCCGGGCTGGCAAGCTGGACGAATGGATTGCCATGATGCAGCAGAAGGCGGAGCGCTATTTCTCCCCGCCGCTGAACGCCGGCAACGATTTCTACTGCGAGGTTGCTGTCCGGATGATTCCAGGCGGCGATATTGCCTCGGCCACGACCGGAACATGCGACAGCGAACAGCTGGCGCGGGCTGCGGAAGCGGCTATCTGGAAGGCAGCGCCTTTCCCGATGCCGTCGGACCCCAGCGTGTTTGAGCGCAATGTGACGTTCATTTTCGATTCACCTGAAACGGAGTGACCTGATGCACCGTTATGGTTTGATGTTCTTGCTGGTCTTGCTGTTGGCCCTGCCCGAAGTCGAAGCGGCTGGCGGCATTGTCGTGCGCGTGACCAAGGGCGCGGGTGATGCCCAGCCAATCGGTATCGTGCCGTTCGGTGTCGAGACGCGTAACGGCTCGCCGGCGCGCCTGCCACTGGATGTCGCGGAAGTGGTTGCGGCCGACCTCGAGCGCAGTGGCCGCTTCAAGCCGTTGCCACGCGAGGACATGCTCGAGCGCCCGACTCGCGGTGATGACATCCAGTTCCAGAACTGGCGGGTCCTCGGCACCGACAACGTGCTGGTTGGCAAGGTGATCGTCGAGGCGGAGCGTTACATCATCCAGTTCCAGCTGTTCGACGTGTTCCGGGGCGACCAGTTGCTCGGATTCTCGCTGCCTGTCGCAAAAGACAAGCTCCGTCGTGGAGCCCATGTCGTGGCCGACAAGGTCTTCGAGGCGCTGACCGGTGTGCGTGGTGCATTTTCGACACGTATCGCATTCGTGACTGCGGTCAAGGATGGCGACGTCACGCGTTACCAGCTCGTCGTTGCCGATGCCGATGGCGAAAACCAGCGCACGGTGTTGCGTTCCGTCAAGCCGATCATGTCACCGGCCTGGTCGCCAGACGGGCGGAAGCTCGCTTACGTGTCCTTCGAGAACGATGCTGCCGAAATCTACGTTCAGGAGCTTGCCACCGGTTCCCGCAAGGTCGTGTCGTCGCGGCCTGGCATCAACGGTGCACCATCGTTTTCGCCGTCCGGCCGCATGCTTGCCGTGACGCTGTCCTCGGAGGCAGGCAATCCGGATATCTGGCTCATCGATCTCGAGGATGGCCGCACGCGACGGATCACTCGACACGCAGCAATCGACACGGAGCCGTCATGGACGGCCGACGAAAGTGCTGTCTTGTTCACCTCGGACCGTGGCGGCAGCCCGCAGATCTATCGCGTGGAGCTGCGTGACCGTTACAACGCCAAGCGGGTGACCTTCGAGGGCAATTACAATGCCAGTCCGTCGTTGACGCCGGATGGCAAGCTGCTCACCATGGTGACCCAGGCCAATGGACAGTTCCGCATTGCGGTCATGGACATGGAGAGCAAGGCTGTCCGGATCCTGACCGATGGCGGACTGGACGAGTCGCCGAGCATTGCGCCGAATGGCAGCATGATCATCTATGCAACCCAGGCCGGGCGCCAGGGCATCCTTGCCGCCACGTCGACGGACGGGCGGGTGCAGCAGCAGCTGGCTCTCCAGGTTGGTGACGTGCGCGAGCCGGCCTGGTCGCCCTATCCGCCGGGTGAGCGTTGAGGGCGGACTGGCAAGGCAGAACGGACGAATTTGCGTTAGTCTTCTTGGCGTAGTGCATGGCATTCGCCAGGGATTCCGATTACCCGGGGTTCTTAACTAGAGAATTGTTACAGCGAGGTCTGGACCATGTTCAACAAAGCGACTTTCTGGATGATGCTCAGCCTGGTTTTCCTGGCGGGCTGTGAAACGACCGGTGAGGTGACCGATACGACCGATACCGAGTCTGATGTGGTAGTCGGTAGCGGTGCTTCAACCGATACCCTGGATGATGCCGACAGCATGACACTGGATCCACTGGATGATCCCGACAGCGTGCTGGCTACCCGGGTCATCTACTTCGAGTATGACCGTTCGGACATTCCGACCCAGTTCCTGGACGTGCTCGCCGAGCATGCCCGGTACCTGATTGCCAATCCCGGGGTGAAGATCCGCCTCGAGGGTCATGCGGACGAGCGCGGCAGCCGCGAATACAACATCGGTCTGGGCGATCGTCGTGCCCAGTCGGTACGTCGCATCCTGTTGTTCCAGGGTGTCGCCAATGACCAGGTGACGACTGTCAGCTATGGCGAGGAGCGGCCGGCGGTCGAAGGTTCGACCGAAGAGGCTTATCGCCAGAATCGTCGCGTGGAAATCATCTACATCCGCTGAACAAGCGAGGCACGGGAGCAGCTTAATGCGAATCGACTCTTCGGGACGCCGCTTGCGCGGCCTGCTGATCCTGCCACTGGCGATGAGTCTCGCCGGTTGTCCGTTCATGCAGGTCCAGCAGGAAGATCCCTATGCCGTTCGCGTGCGGGAACTGGAAGCCCAGGTCAAGCAGATGGAGCGGGTACTGGACAACCAGAGCCTGCTCCAGTTGCTTGCCGAGATCGAGCGCCTGCAGAAAGAAGTACGCCGGCTGACCGGCGAGTTGGAAACGCTGCGTTATGACACCGATGGCATGCGCGAGCGGCAGCGCGACCTGTACGTGGATCTCGACCAGCGCCTGCAGGAGCTGGAAAGCGGTGCCAGCAATGCAAGCTCGGGCAGTACGCAGTCGGACGATGGCAATGACCGAGCCGCCTACCAGGCAGCGCTCGCACTGGTGCAGCAGTCACGCTACCAGGAGGCGGAGAAGGCCTACCGGGCCTTCCTGGAAAACTACCCTAACAGTGGCCTGCGCCCGAATGCGCATTACTGGCTGGGCGAGATTGCCTACGTCAACAAGCAGTTCGACAAGGCGCTGCAGGAATTTCGCGGCGGTGCCGAGCAGTATCCGGACTCCAGCAAGGCCCCGGACCTGTTGCTGAAAGCCGGGTATACCTACGACGAGCTGGGTGACGCCGCCAAGGCGCGAGCAACCCTGGAGGCGGTGCAACAGCGGTTTCCGGATCACCGGGCTGCGCGGCTTGCCAGTGCCCGGCTCGAACGCATGGCGGATCAGGGTCGCTGACGGCCATTTCGCTCTCTTTGCTATCATGACGGCTGCCCCGGATCGAACCGGGGCAGCCGTTCACTTTCTGGAGCCTGTGAATCCCTGTCATGGACCGCGCTGAAGCATTCGAAAAGCCCTCGGAAATTGCCGATGACCCTCGTGGCCAGCGGTTGCGCTTGACAGAAATCTTCCATTCCCTGCAAGGGGAGTCGGTGCATGCCGGTCTGCGGACCGTGTTCGTGCGCCTGACGGGGTGTCCGCTGCGTTGCACTTACTGTGATACCGCCTATGCCTTTCACGGTGGCGACTGGTGGCGCTTCGACGACATCGTGGCCGAGATTCGCCAGCATGGGACGCCGTATGTCTGTGTCACGGGTGGCGAGCCACTGGCGCAGAAGAACTGCGTGGTCTTCATGCAGCGACTGGTGGACGAGGGCTACGACGTATCGCTGGAAACCAGCGGCGCGATGGATCTGGCTGCCGTGCCTGCCGGCGTGCTGAAGGTCATGGACATCAAGACCCCGGATTCCGGCGAAGACAGCCGCAATCGTTGGGAGAACCTGTTGCACCTGGGCTCGCGTGACCAGTTGAAATTCGTCATCGGCTCGCGGGCGGATTACGAGTGGTCCCGGCAGCAGCTGGCGGAGCGCCAGCTGGCGGAGCGGTGCGGTGTCCTGTTTTCGCCGAGCTGGGGCAAGCAGGACCCGGCCGAACTGGCGGACTGGGTGATAGCCGACAAGCTGCCGGTACGGGTACAGCTCCAGTTGCACAAGGTCCTGTGGGGCGAGGAGCCGGGACGATGAGCCAATCGAGAGCCGTGGTGCTGGTTTCCGGCGGCCTGGATTCGGCGACCTGCCTGGCCATGGCCCGCAATGACGGTTTCGAATGCTACGCACTGAGTTTCGATTACGGTCAGCGGCATGCGGCCGAGCTGGCGGCTGCAGGGCGAGTCAGCCAGGCGCTGGGGGCTGTCGAGCACCGCACCATGCGGATCGATTTTGCCGGGATCGGTGGCTCCGCGCTGACGGATGCTGCCATTGACGTGCCTGCCGCGGGCGGTAAGGGCATACCGGTGACCTATGTTCCGGCCCGGAATACCGTTTTCCTGTCGCTGGCGCTGGGCTGGGCCGAGGTGCTTGATGCTGCCCGCATCTACATCGGCGTGAACGCCGTCGATTATTCCGGTTACCCGGATTGCCGGCCAGAGTTCGTGGCTGCATTCCAGCAGGTGATCCAGCTGGCCACCAGGCAATCCATCGAGGGCAGGGTGCCGCAGATTGCCGCTCCGCTGGTGGATCTCAGCAAGGCGGAGATCATTCGTCGGGGCGTCGAGCTGGGCATCGATTACGGCATGACCGTATCCTGCTATGCGGCGACAGCGGATGGCAGGGCTTGCGGACGCTGCGATTCCTGCGCGCTTCGGACAGAGGGCTTTGCGGCGGCCGGCGTGGCGGACCCGACCTGCTACCAGGAAACTTGAATCTCCCGCCGGTTCGGGTATCCTACGCGGCTTCTTGGCGGGCCGTTAGCTCAGTTGGTAGAGCAGTTGGCTTTTAACCAATTGGTCGTAGGTTCGAATCCTACACGGCCCACCATTTTTCCTGCCGTTCCCGCTCGCTCCTGCAGGCATTGCTGCCACCGCTGGTATTCGAAGCTCCCTTGAAGACCGCGGAATCTGTCGTGATGGACGTGGTTTGCGTGATGCCGTTCATGGCAAGTTCCCGTCAGCTGGCCTAGTCTTTGCGGCACTATCATTCAACCAGACGATCGGGGGATCCATGTTGCGCTTCTTCAAGTCCATGTTTTTGCTGGGTATTTTCTCGATTTTGAGCGCCTGTGGCAGCGAGCCGCCGGCGACCTTTGCCTCGGCTGCGGAAGAGATTTCCCGAATCGAAGACGCTGGCGACCTGAGCTGCGACAAGCAACGCCCGGACTACTGGTTCTGCCAGGGCGACGGAGGCTTTGCGCACCTCAACACGGCCCCGGCCCCGGGTGTCGCCCAGCCGCTGGTGTCCAGCGTCATGCTGGAGGGCAATGCCGACGTCAACGCGGCCCTGGCCGAGCTGTATGGCTTCACCCCCGAAGATGTGGCTGCGGTCAGCGCCGACCAGGGCGCGGTGACCCGGGGAGGTTTCACCCTGTTGCTCGACCCGACCTGGAAGCAGCCGGTGGTGCGGGGCGCAGTCAGCGGCGAGTAGGCTGATCTGGTGCCTTGAATTGCATCACTTTCGACCTGAAAGCATGGCCTGATTCGTTCCTGCTCTGGTAAAATAGCCGCCTTTTTCAGGCATGGCGGCTCCCTTCGGAGTTCGCCGATTCATCATTTTTGTGAGGGGACTTGCATGGATCTCGAGGCACTCAACGACATCGCACTGGCCATGGTGGCACCGGGCAAGGGCATCCTGGCGGCCGATGAAAGCACTGGCACGATTACCAAGCGCTTTGCCGGCATCAACGTGGAATCCACCGAGGAAAACCGCCGCGCCTACCGTGACCTGCTGTTCTCTGCCGAGGGCATGGAGCAGTACATCAGCGGCGTGATCATGTACGACGAAACGCTGCGCCAGAAGTCGGCTGACGGCACGCCGTTCCCGAAGAAGCTGCAGGATATGGGTGTCGTCCCCGGCATCAAGGTCGACATGGGTGCCAAGGACCTCGCTGGCTGCGAAGGCGAGAAGATCACCGAGGGTCTCGACGGCCTGCGTGAGCGCCTGACCGAGTACTACGACCTGGGCGCACGCTTTGCCAAGTGGCGCGCCGTGATCACCATCGGCGAGGACATTCCCTCCAGCAACTGCATCGAGACCAACGCCCACGCCCTGGCGCGCTATGCCGCCCTCTGCCAGGAAGCCGGCATCGTGCCGATCGTCGAGCCGGAAGTCCTGATGGACGCCGACAACAGCATCGAGGAGTGCTACGAAGTCACCAGCTACACCCTGAAGACGGTCTTCGACGAGCTGTACAAGCAGAACGTTGCGCTGGAAGGCATGGTGCTGAAGCCGAACATGGTGATCTCGGGCAAGGGCTGTGCCGAGCAGGCCGAGCCGGAGCTGGTTGCCGACATGACCATTGCCTGCCTGCTGAACCATGTGCCGGCGGCCGTGCCGGGCATCGCCTTCCTGTCGGGCGGGCAGAGCGACGAGCTGGCCACCGAGCACCTGAACCTGATGAACCAGATGGGTCCGCACCCCTGGGCGCTGACCTTCTCCTATGGCCGTGCCTTGCAGGCTGCCGCATTGAAGGCCTGGGGCGGCTCGGCCGACAACGTGCCGGCGGCACAGGCGGCGTTCATGCACCGGGCCAAGATGAATGGCCTGGCTCACCTGGGCGAGTACAGCACGGACATGGAAAAGGCAGCCTGAAATCTGCCGAATATCTGTCGATTCAAGGGGCCCCGCGACGCAACGTTGCGGGGTTTCTTGTGTCAGACTTAGGCATAACTCCCCAAGGACAGGCGCATGTCGGATAACAAGACGCTGATCAAGGTCAGGGACCTCCATTATTCCCGCGGTGACAAGGTGATTTTCCGGGGCGTTGACGTTGACGTCGTGGAAGGTCGCGTCACGGCGTTCATGGGGCCCAGCGGAACCGGCAAGACCACCTTGTTGCGGCTTATCACGGGGCAGCTGAAGCCCGACAGCGGTTCGATTACCGTCGATGGCCAGGAAGTCTCCGATCTCGACACCGATGGGCTGTATGCGCTGCGCAAGCGCATGGGTTTCCTGTTCCAGGCCAGTGCCTTGCTGACCGACTTGTCGGTCTTCGAAAACGTCGCCTTTCCCCTGCGCGAGCACACCGACCTGCCCGAAGCGCTGATTCGTGACCTGGTGCTGATGAAGCTGCAGGCCGTTGGCCTGCGCGGTGCGCATGACATGATGCCGGCCGAACTGTCCGGTGGCATGGCTCGCCGGGTGGCATTGGCACGCGCCATCGTCATGGATCCGGACATGATCTTCTACGATGAGCCCTTCGTCGGCCTGGACCCGATTTCCATGGGCGTCATCGTTCGCCTCATCAAGCTGCTGAACGATGCGCTGGGCCTCACCAGCCTGGTGGTCTCGCACGATATTGCCGAGATCAGCTCGGTGGCTGATGACATCTACCTGCTCGCTGACGGCAAAGTGGCGGCCCACGGCCATCCGGACGAGTTGAACCGGAGCGATTCGGAATGGGTGCGCCAGTTCATGCAGGGCGAGGCAGATGGCCCGGTGCCCTTCCATTATCCGGCGGCGTCACTCAAGGCCGATTTCCTGCAGGAGTCGGAGCAATGATTACTGTCGTCAATCACACCTGGCGAAAAATCCACGGCTTCCTGGTCACGCTGGGAGAGGCGACGTTCTTCTTCCTGCGGCTGTTGAAAGACACGCCGCGCGCCTTCCTTCGTCCGGGGCTCATCTCGCGCCAGGTCTACCTGATCGGTGCCAATTCGCTGGTGCTGATCATGATGTCCGGCCTGTTCGTCGGCATGGTGCTGGGCCTGCAGTTCTACAACACCATGTCCAAGTTCGGCGCCGAGCAGTCGCTGGGCCCCGTCGTGGTGCTCGCACTGGTGCGTGAACTGGGTCCGGTGGTGACGGCCTTGCTGTTTGCCGGCCGCGCCGGTACGGCGCTGGCTTCGGAAATCGGCTTGATGAAGGCGACCGAACAGCTGGCAGGCATGGAGATGATGGCGGTCAATCCGTTCCGCTATGTCGTGTTGCCGCGTTTCCTGGGTGCATTGATATCGATGCCATTGCTGACTGCGATTTTCAATGCCATCGGCATTCTCGGCGCGTGGTTCGTGGCCGTGCAGTTCATGGGGCTGGACAATGGCCAGTTCTGGGCGCCAATGCCGGACAACGTCGATGTGTACGACGATGTCCTGGGCGGCGCATTGAAAAGCGTTTTCTTCGGTGCCGCTGCCGGCTTGCTGGCGGTATTCGAAGGCTACCGAGCTTATCCGACAGCAGAAGGCGTGAGTCGGGCGACGACCCAGACCGTGGTGGTAACCGCGATGGTCGTGCTCATTCTCGACTACCTGCTGACCGCAATGATGATCTGAGGATATATCGACATGGCTCAACAACGATCCGTGGAATTCGCAACTGGCCTGTTCATAATGCTGGGCCTGTTTGCGATGTTCTTTCTGCTGACGCAGACCACCAATATCGAGGCCTACAGCAATGGCTCGGGATACGAGGTGACAGCTCGCTTCAGCAACGTCGGCAGCCTCAAGCCTCGCGCCCCTGTGGCGATGGCAGGCGTTACCATCGGTCGCGTGCAGAGCATCGAGTTCGACAACGAGCGACTGGACGCTGTGGTTACCCTGATGATCAACCAGCGTTACGACAAGCTGCCAGCCGATACCAGCGCGTCGATCCTGACTGCTGGCCTGCTCGGTGAGAAGTACGTCGGCCTGGAGCCTGGCGGTGACATCGAATACCTGGCCCAGGGTGATGAAATCCTGTTCACGCAGTCCGCGGTTGTCCTTGAGAACCTGATCAGCAAGTACCTGTTCAACCAGACGGAAGGAGACAAATGATGCGTACGGTCTTCTCGAAGTTTTCCCTCGTCCTGTTCGGACTGCTGGCGATGCCGTCGTTCGCGGCCGACATGCCGGACCCGGAGCAGTTCATTCTCGATCGCGCTGATGCCATCCTCGAGCGCATCGATTCCAAGCGCGAAGCCATCCGCGCTGACCAGGCAGTCGCCAACCGGATTGTCGAAGAGGAGCTGCTGCCGCACATCGATGTCGACTACATCTCACGCCTGGTGCTCGGCAAGCACTGGCGTTCGGCGAGCGATGCGGAACGCGAGCAGTTTGTCGCTGCCTTCAAGGGCTTCCTGCTGCGCAGTTATGCCCAGGGCCTGGCCGAGTTCACTCGCGACAAGTTCAAGGTTCTGCCGCTGCGAGGCGAAGCCAATCCCAAGCGCACCATCATCCAGCTCGAGATCTATCGCGAGCAGGGGGCGCCCGTACCGGTCGCTTTCACCTTGCGCTGGACTGGCGAGGAATGGCTGGTCTATGACGTGATCATCGAAGGCATTTCCTACGTCAGGAACTACCGCACCGACTTCAATACCGAGATCGAGCAGAAAGGCCTCGGCAGCGTGATCGAACGACTGCAGGGCGAAACCATCGATGCTGGCCTGTCTGACGGCAGCGACAGCAAGGCCGAGGGCTGAGCGACATGCGTGAGAACAATGCAGCCAGTTGGTCGCTGGCGGGTCCCATGACCCTGGAAACGGCGGCCGGGCTGCGTGTCGAAGGCGATGACTGGTTGCAGGCCGAGGCAGGGGCGGTCCGGACGCTGGATCTCGGGAAGGTTACGGCCGTCGATTCGGCGGCCATCGCACTGCTCCTGGAATGGCAGCGGCTGGCGCGCCAGCGCTCCCTGCAGCTCGACGTGGTCAATGCGCCCGACCGCATTCGGAAGATCGCCAGCATCAGCGACCTGGAAGCGATGATCGGCCTGGCATGATGCCAGGCCTCTGAATCACTGATTATTCGCGGCTGGTGTTGTCGCCCGACTCGCCCGCCGGGATGCTTTCCTCCGGCTGCACTGCTGCCGCTGGTTCATCCTCTACCGGTTCATCGAATCCCTCTTCATCGAAGTCATCGAAGTCGTAAAGATCGTCGTACAGCTCATCGTACTGGTCCTGCGGCGGGTTGCCGTCGTAGAGCTGGAATTCCCGACGCTGCAGGTAGGCGTCGCGCAGGAAAGTGTAGGGGTCATAGGCTTCGCTGATCTGTGAATCGAGATCCAGGTACTGGGCTCGCGTCTGAACGATGTCGATGAACAGCAGGCCATAGCGGGCGTCTTCATGCAGGTCGACGTTGCGCCAGACCGGGTCTACCTGGACATCACCGGCAAAGCCGATCGTGCCCCGTACGCTTGATGGCCCGAGGAAGGGCAGGACGAGATAGGGTCCGCGGGGTACTCCCCATACGCCTAGGGTCTGGCCGAAATCCTCATCCCTGGCATCTATTCCCATCTTCGTGGCGGGATCGAAGATGCCCGCAAAGCCCACGGTGGTGTTGATCAGGAACCTGCCTATGCCAGCCAGGCCATCACCGATCTTGCCCTGCAGGAACTGGTTGAGGATGGTGACAGGGTAGCTGAGGTTGTCGAAGAAGTTGGCAACCCCGGTCTGCACCGGATCGGGTGTGATGGTGTCGTAACCGACAGCCAATGGCCTCAATACCGATGAATCGACAGCATCATTGAACTGATACATCGCGCGGTTGTATCGCTCCCATGGATCATCGTCGGAGCGTTGGGTCCCCTCGGGAAGGCTGGCGCAGCCAGTCAGCAGGACAAGCATCAGCAGGCTCGAAAGTCTGAACATGGGTTCTCCGAAACAAGGTCGACCGGGGATTTCGATGCGAGGCAGGATTTTACACGGCTGCCGCGCCGCTTTCAGCAGCAGCGCCAAATGGACTGCCGGGCGTTGATTTCCTATCGTTGCTTCCGATTCTCGCTCTCGCGGGACGACCGGCGCACGGCGGCAAGGGCGCCTTCCAGTTCGTCCAGCCTGGCCTGGTATTGCAGTCGCTCGGTTTCGCTGATGTTCTCCACCTGGAGCGACAATTGCAACTGGATGCGCGCGCGCTCACCTTCGCCGGTCCGGAGGTAATACTCGGACATCAGGTAATGTGACTTGCCAACCATATCCAGTGCGCTGGCCAGGCGCGCGAGATACCGGATTGCTTCGACTGGCGGGCTGTGACGATTGAAGAAATTGTCGAGGAAGGAGTAGGCCTCCCCGGTTTCGCCGAAGGTCTCGAGTGCTTCGGCGTAAGTCAATGCCACGGGGACACTCTCGGGGAACAGCAGGCGTGCCTTGCCAAGTACGTCCAGTGCCGCGGCCTTGTCTCCGGCGACTGCCAGTGCGCGTCCGTGGCCGATATGGAAGCTGGCTCGATCCATGGCTTCCTGTTTGAGGTCGCTGAAGATGTCCGACGCCTGTCGGGCCCGGCCCCTTTCAAGGTGGCGCAGGGCTTCCAGGTAGCGCGTTGCCAGTTCATCGCCGTCGGTGGCCACTGTGGTCTGCCCGCCCTGGTCATCGGCCGCGACATAGAGTGCCTGTATGCGGGCGTGCATGAGGGGGTAGGTTCGCGACTCTCGCCCCGATACCGGCCCCATCGCCTGGACACGCTGTGCGGCCTCGATCACGCGAGTGGTGGAAAGCGGGTGGGTGCTCATGAACTCCAGCCTGCGCGTGCTTTGCAGTCGCTCGAAGCGCTGCATGACCTGGAAGAAGTTCACCATGCCCTGCGGATCGAAATCGGCGCGCGTGAGGATGTTCAAGCCGACACGATCAGCCTCGGTTTCCTGGGCACGCGTGAAATTCAATTGCTCCTGGATCGCCAGTCCCTGGCCAAGCATCAGGGTTCCGGCAACATCATCGCTGTCTCCGCCTGCCGCTGCGATGGCGATCGCGCCCAGCAGCAGTCCGAGAGTTTTCAGGTTGCTGGCATTGCTGGCCTGGTAGCGTCGCGCAATGTGCTTTTGTGTCACATGCGCGATTTCATGGGCGATCACGCTGGCCAGCTCAGACTCCGTCCGTGTCCGGCGCACCAGGCCGGTATGCACGCCGATGTAGCCACCAGGCAGGGCGAAAGCATTGATGCTGTCATCCTTGACCAGGAAAAAGGTGAAATCACCACCGCCGTAACTGGATGACAGTCGTGACCCGAGGTTCTGGATGTATTCGGCAAGCTCCGGATCCTCGACCAGGCCGCCCTGGCGTCGGATTTCGTTCACGATGGCGCGCCCGAGGGCGCGCTCCTGGGCGCTGCCCATGTTGTCCAGCGTGACGCTGCCGAGATCCGGCAGCGTCAGCCCCGGACTGGCCAGGGCAGGTACCGTCACGGTGGCCAGCACGCATGCAACAAGCAGCCTGCGCAGGAGCGCAAGCGGGGCAGCAGGGTTCATGACGAGGTGCATGACGTTTCGACCACTCCAGGAGCATTCATGTTCCAGAGTTTACCTGCCTTGGCTGCCCGGAAAAAAAGAAAGCCCCGGCAGAACCGGGGCTTTCTTCGTTTTTCCACAATCCGCGGCCCTGTTCGAGGGCCGGCACTGCATCAGAACGAGTAGACGAGCTCGGCACCGAAGATGTCGGCTGCCGCTTCGTAAGTGCCTCGCAAGGTGTCGCCCTGCGAACCCACCTTGTTCAGCTCGATGTCGTCGTCGAGGAACAGCTTGGAGTAGCCGAAGTTCAGCATCATGTTGCTGTTCATCTTGTAGCTGGCGCCGAAGGACAGCCAGTTGCGGTCGGCGTCCGGCAGGCGCGGCGTACGGGCTTCTTCGATGGCAATCGGCGTTTCGTCGAAGGCATAGCCGGCACGGAAGGTCCATTCGTTGGAGTACTTGTAGTCGACACCGATGGCATAGCGCCATGCATCTTCCCAGAGGTAGTCCTCGACGGTGTCAGGCTGGGCGCTGTCGTAACGAATGCGCAGCTCCTGGAAGGTGTCCCAGCCAGTGCGGGTGGCGTCGAAGGAGAGCGTCCAGTTGTTGTCGATCGCGTGAACGACAGACAGGGACAGCGTCTCTGGCGTCTTGAAGTCGGCCTTGATGCCGGTGTCGACGAACACATCGGAAGCAGCGAACAGGGCCGGGGCGCCAATGAACGTGGCATCACCCTCGAGCTCGTGGTCGACGCTGCCGCGGTAGTGGAAGCCGACACGGGTAGCGTCGTTGGCCCACATCACGCCGAAGTTCACGCCGAAGTTCCAGCCGTCACCCTCGACCTCGGCATAGCCGTCGTAGCTTTGCGGCGTGAGGCCGATACCGCTACAGGTCAGCGGGTCGACATTGCCGAAGCAGACAGCACCATAGTCGACCATGTTGGTCAGCTTGACGCGGAAATTCTGCAGGTTGAGGCCAAAGCCGACGGACCAGTTGTCGTCAATCTCGTAACCCATCGACGGGTTGATGTTGAAGGTCGAGACGTGGGAGTACACCGCCTGGTAACGGCCGACCCAGTCGATCGGATGGTCCGTCGACAGGCCGAACGGTGCGTTGAGGCCCAGGCCGAAGGTCCACTTTTCGTCGATCGGCATGACGAAGTAGCCGGTCGGCACACCGCCAAGCTTGCCGACGTCGCCGCCTTCACCGCCGGTCAGCGGCTGGCCGACGGCGTCAACGGTGACGGTCCGATCAAAATCGGCACCCAGGGTGATGACACTGGCACCAAACACCAGCTGCGTGTCCTCGAGGCGAGTCATGCCGGCCGGGTTGTAGAATACGGTGGTGGCATTTTCAGCCCATGCGGCGCCACCGGCAAAGGCACGGCCCAGGCCGTTGCCGCTCTGCTCGGACAGCTGGAAACCGGCGGCCAGGCTGGTGCCCGGCAATGTCAGGGCGGCTGCAAGAATCAGCGCCTTGGAGAGCTTGGAAGTATGCTTCTGCGTCATCATGGTGTTATCCCCTGGACCTCACTGTTTCGGGTGTCAGGCACCGATTTAATCACAGGCTCTGGAAAATTGTAAGATGAACGCCAGCAAGCGGTTATCAAGGGTTTTTGACCCACTGGATTCTCAAAGGAGCAGGCCTGATGAAAGCGATTCTTCGCTGGTTTGAGCGAAATTTCACCAACCCGCAGGTGCTGATCCTGGCGGCCTTGCTGCTGGTCGGGCTGGGCCTGGTGGTCTTCCTCGGCGACATACTGGGGCCTGTGCTGGCAGCGGTGGTGCTGGCTTACTTGCTGGAAGGCGTGGTGCGTCGCGTCGTGGAAGCGGGGCTGGGCAGGCCGGTTGCCGCGCCTGCCGTGTTTGCGGTTTTCATGGTGGTCGGCATCGCGGTGCTGTTCGGCCTGGTGCCGATGCTGTCACGCCAGCTGACGCAGCTCGTTGGCCAGCTGCCGGCCATGTTCGCCAACGGCCAGGACTGGCTGATGCACCTGCCGGCACGCTACCCGGAAATTTTCACCGAGGCACAGGTCATCGACATCATCGACCGGGTTCGCGAGGAAATCGCGGGTCTCGGACAGACCGTGGTCAGCCTGTCACTGGCTTCGGTGGTCAACCTGATCGCATTCATGGTGTACCTGATCCTGGTGCCGCTGATGGTTTTCTTCTTCCTCAAGGACAAGCACCAGATTCTTGATTGGATGACCCGCTACCTGCCGGAGAACCGGGCTCTCGCGCAGCGCGTCTGGCGCGACGTCGATGCCCAGATCGGCAATTACATCCGCGGCAAGTTCTGGGAAATTCTCATCATCTGGTTTGCCACCTATCTCTTGCTGACCTTTGTCGGCCTGCAATTTGCCATGCTGCTCAGCCTGCTGGTCGGATTGTCCGTCATCATTCCCTATATCGGAGCCACGGTGGTGACGTTGCCGATATTTGCCGTCGGCGTGTTCCAGTTTGGCTGGACCACGGAACTCGCCCAGCTGATGATCGGCTACGGCATCATCCAGTTCCTCGACGGCAACCTGCTGGTGCCGTTGCTGTTTTCCGAAGTGGTCAACCTGCATCCGATCGCCATCATCGTGGCAATCCTGTTCTTTGGCGGTATCTGGGGCTTCTGGGGCGTGTTCTTTGCCATTCCGCTGGCAACCCTGGTGAAGGCAGTGCTGCATGCCTGGCCCGACGAGGAGCATGCCGACGACCTTGAGGCAGAAGCGGGGCCTTGAGGCCCCGCTGTCGCCTGCCGGTCGATTCAGAGAATCTCGGTTGCGTAATCAGCCAGTCGCGAGCGTTCGCCGCGCAGCAGGGTGATGTGTCCCGAGTGTCCCCAGTTCTTGAAGCGGTCCACCACGTAGGTCAGGCCTGAGGTGGTTTCGGTGAGGTAGGGCGTGTCGATCTGCGCGACATTGCCGAGACAGACAATCTTGGTGCCTGGCCCTGCACGCGTGATCAGGGCACGCATCTGCTTGGGCGTGAGGTTCTGCGCCTCGTCCAGGATGATGTAGCGGCTGAGAAAGGTGCGGCCGCGCATGAAGTTCATCGAGCGGATCTTGATGCGTGAGCGAAGCAGGTCGTTGGTTGCCGCACGCCCCCATTCGCCACCGTCCTCGGATTTGGTCAATACCTCGAGGTTGTCCATCAGGGCGCCCATCCACGGCGTCATCTTTTCTTCTTCGGTGCCTGGGAGGAAACCGATGTCCTCGCCCAGGGGCACCGTGACGCGGGTCATGATGATTTCCTGGTACAGGTTGTTTTCCAGTGTCTGCGCCAGTCCTGCAGCGAGCGTCAGCAGTGTCTTGCCGGTACCCGCCACACCGAGCAGCGAGACGAAATCCACCTCCGGGTCCATCAGCAGGTTGAGGGCGAAGTTCTGCTCGCGATTGCGGGCATTGATGCCCCACACCGGGTTTCGCTGGGAGCGATAGTCGCGCAGCGTCTCGATCACCGCGCCATCGGTATCCTTCTGTACCACGCGTGCTTCCAGCGGCTGGTCACCATCGATGACCAGGCACTGGTTCGGATACCAGGTTTCGATGCTGGGTCCGTGAATGCGGTAGAGGGTCTTGCCGCGCTCCTGCCAGGATTCCATGTCCTGGCTGTGTTGTTCCCAGAAATCGCGTTCCAGGGTCTCGACGCCGGTGAACAGCAGGTCGACATCGTCGACCGTGCGGTCATTGAAGTAGTCCTCCGCGGTAATGCCGACCACGGCCGCCTTGATGCGCAGGTTGATGTCCTTGGAAACCAGCACGACCTGGCGATCGGGGTTCTCTTTCTGCAAGGCCAGCGTCGTACCAAGGATGGTGTTGTCCGGCTTGTTGCCGGGCAGGGTGTCGGGCAGTAGAGAGGGCAGGGGCCTCGTCTGGAAAAACAGCCGGCCGAGCTCCGCAGCGGCGGAGCCGAGGTTGCCATGCACGCCCGGAATCGGCAGGCCGGCGTCGATCTGCTCGGCGCTGATGCCCTGCATCATCTCGTCCAGGAAACGGGACACCTGGCGGACATTGCGGGCAGCTTCCGACATGCCTTTCTTGCCATTGTCGAGTTCCTCCAGCACGACCATCGGAATGAAGATGTCGTGCTCCTGGAAGCGGAAGATGGCGCTGGGATCGTGCATCAGCACATTGGTGTCGAGCACGAACAGCCTGTTCTGGTCTCGCGTTGCTGTTTTCTTGGTCACTCGCGTGTTCCCCGTTCAGCTTCGATAGGTAACGCTGGTCTTGCCCTGCTCAGAGTTCCTTGATCGCCTCCAGCACCTCCTCGACATGGCCTTTGACTTTCACCTTGCGCCACTCCTTGCGCAGCACTCCTTTTTCGTCGATCAGGAACGTCGAACGCTCGATGCCCATGACCTTCTTGCCATACATGTTCTTTTCCTTGATCACGTCGAACAGCTGGCAGAGTGCTTCGTCCGGATCGGACAGCAGTTCGAACTGGAAGCCCTGCTTGGCCTTGAAATTCTCGTGCGACTTCACCGAATCGCGGGATACGCCCAGGATGTGGGTCTTGCGGGCGCGGAACTTGCGGTAGTTGTCCCTGAAATCCTGTCCTTCGAGGGTGCAGCCCGGGGTGGAGTCCTTCGGATAGAAGTAGATCACCAGCTTGCTGCCCTTGAAGTCGCTCAACTTGAGCGTCTGGTCACCGGTGGCTTCGGCCTTGAAGGCGGGCACTTTCTTGCCCACGACTGCCTGGCTCATGAGTAGGTTCTCCTGGCTGTATCATCGCTTGGAATCGACGCAAGGCGCACGGCTGCGCGACCCGAGGGCTTGCTCGAGGAATGGGTGAATCCGAGGGTGGATGGGGCGCTTGCCGTGTCGAGCCCGGGAGGCTCCGGCAAAAGTCTGGTCGGCAGTTGTTCGGCGTTGCCTTGCAGTGTCATCCCCATTGGCAAAAAGCATGACTGCTTTTTCGGAACTTGGGGCCAGTGTATCGCTGTGGGGCGGATTGGCAAGCACTTCCTGCGAATTGCGGAAAACTTGCGCAATAGCCGACCTTGCTCCTTGTTGCCACCGGCTTACCCTCCTACCATGCGTCTTTTGGCATTCCCGGTCCGCGCAGTCCGGAGGAGTGAGAGCGATGTTCAAGGGCAGCCTGGTGGCGCTGGTCACGCCATTTGACGAGCAGGACCGGATCGATGACGAGGCCCTTGCGGGGCTGATCGACTGGCATGTCGCGGCGGGCACCAGCGCCATCGTCGCGGCGGGCACGACGGGCGAGTCGCCCACCCTGGAAACCAGCGAGCATGTCGACTACATCCGCCGCTGTGTCGAACTGGCGGCGGGCCGCATTCCGGTGATCGCCGGCACCGGGTCGAATTCGACCGCCCAGACGCTGCACCTGACCCGGGAGGTCTCCCGCCTGGATGTTGCTGGCTTCCTCCTGGTGGTGCCGTATTACAACAAGCCGCCCCAGGAAGGGCTCTACCGGCATTTCAAGACCATCGCCGACGCGGTCGACAAGCCGCAGCTGCTTTACAACGTACCGGGGCGCACGGTAGCCGACCTGCTGCCCGAGACGGTCGAGCGACTCGCGGCGCTGCCCAACGTCGTCGGTATCAAGGAGGCAACTGGCGACATCGAGCGGATGAAAGACATTCGACGTCGCTGTGGCGAGGATTTCTGCCTGTTGTCCGGTGACGATGCCACCGCTTGCGATTTCATGCTGCAGGGCGGGGACGGTGTCATCTCGGTGACAGCCAACGTGGCGCCGGAAGGCTTTGCGGAAATGTGCCGCCTGGCGCTCTCCGGCGATGCCGAGGCGGCCCACCAGGCAGACCAGCCGCTCGCTGCGCTGCACCGAGATTTGTTCGTCGAGGCCAACCCGATTCCGGTAAAATGGGCGCTCTGGCGGATGGGCCGCATTGGTCCTGGTATTCGCCTGCCGCTGACGCCACTGGCTGAAAGTGCCCATGACAGAGTCACCGCGGCGCTGGCCCAGGCGAACATCCGATCCTGAATTTTTACTTAATCGATATGAAGGTATTCATGAACCACATGATCCGATCCCGAGTCATCCTGTTGCTGGCTGGCCTGCCCATGCTGGCCGCAGGCTGCGCCACCAATCGCTGTGAAGATGTGCTGCCGCACCAGCTGGTGCAAGAGGCCAGCCCCCTGACCATTCCAGCCGGCGTGACAGGGCTGCCGGATTCGGGCGAATACCGGATTCCGGCCGGCGAGCGCTATGCCGTCAAGGGTTGCCTGGTCGAGCCGCCGCAGACATTGCCGAAAGAAGCGCTGGACAAGGTGGAACAGGCAAACAGCGAGCAGGGCTGATATCGCCTGCACATTGCGCCGGGGCGGCGCTTCGGGTATCTTTGCCGCCCTTCGGACGGGGCCCCGGTTGATGATTCGGCGGCCCTGGAAGAATTCAGGAGAGGTGCCGGAGTGGTCGAACGGGCTCGCCTGGAAAGTGAGTGTACGGTAACCCCGTACCGAGGGTTCGAATCCCTCCCTCTCCGCCAAGACCAGGAAATGACACTGCCCCCGCTGGGGGCAGTGTCGTTTCCAAGATATGAACGCGATGGTTCGACGTTCCGGCGTGATTGGCCGGCTTCGAGCCGGGCGTTCGCCAGCCGGTTTCAATGGTAGCTTGCGTCGGCTTCCTCGCGACGATCAGCCGTGAACCCCGCCAGGCCCGGAAGGGAGCAACGGTAGCGGTGACATCGGGCGCCGGGGAGCGGCCGGCGCAGGCTGCCACTCCCGCTTCCCGCAGCTGCCCAAATACACGCCAATTGCATGCCGGCCTGACCGCCCGGGCGATCCGCTGTGATAATCTCGTGTCTTCGCCAACACGATCCCGGACACCATGAGCTACCAGGCACTCGCCCGAAAATACCGACCCAGGAACTTCTCGGAAATGGTCGGCCAGGAGCATGTCCTGCGCGCCCTGATCAATGCGCTGGATTCCGACCGACTTCACCATGCGTTCCTCTTTACCGGCACCCGCGGCGTGGGCAAGACCACCATTGCCCGCATTCTCGCCAAGTCGCTGAATTGCGAAACCGGGGTCAGTTCCACGCCGTGCGGCGAGTGTTCTGCCTGCCAGGAAATCGACCAGGGTCGTTTCGTGGACCTGATCGAGGTGGACGCGGCGTCGCGTACCAAGGTGGATGACACCCGCGAATTGCTGGACAACGTGCAGTACGCGCCGACCCGGGGCCGTTACAAGGTCTACCTGATCGACGAAGTGCACATGCTCTCGCCCAATTCCTTCAACGCCCTGTTGAAGACGCTGGAAGAACCGCCGCCGCACGTGAAATTCCTGTTTGCGACCACCGACCCGCAGAAGATGCCGGTAACGGTGCTGTCGCGCTGCCTGCAGTTCAGCCTGAAGCGCATTCCGATGCAGATGATTGCCGATCATCTTGAAAACGTGCTGGGCCAGGAAGGCATCGAACGGGATGAATCGGCGGTGAACCTGCTGGCCCGGGCCGCCGAGGGCAGCATGCGCGATGCGCTGAGCCTGATGGATCAGGCGATCGGTTTTGCCGGTGGCGAATTGCGGGATGCCGAGGTGCGCAGCATGCTGGGTACCATCGATCGCAGCCAGCTTTTCGACGTACTTGATGCGATTGCCGCTGGCGATGGCGCACGTGCCCTGGAGGTCGTGGCCGACCTTGATACCCAGGCGCCGGATTACAAGCTGGTCGCCGAGGAGCTGGCAGTGTTGTTGCAACGCCTTGCCCGTCTGCAGATCGTGCCCAAGGGCACCGAGGATTGGGAAGATCTTGCGAGACTTTCGCCCCTGGCGGAGGCCATGGCGCCGGAAGATGTGCAGTTGTATTACCAGATCGTCGTGAAGAGCATGAGCGATGTTGCAGCAGCCAGCGATGGTCGCAGTGCATTCGAAATGTTGCTGTTGCGCTTGCTGGCCTTCCGGCCGTTGGTGGACAGCGGGGAAGCAACGGCAAAAAAAGCTGAGCCGGTCGCGCCGGTAGCGCGGCCGGCCAACAAGGACAGTGCCGGCGGGGCAGCCAGCGAGACGGGTTCTGCCGGCGGGAGTGTTGCGCCCGTGACGGATGTTGCGAGCGCGGCAGTGGAGCCGGCGCCCGCGACTTCGGTGACGCCGCCGGCATCGGGCGGCAACTGGAAGGATCCCGACTGGCATGGCTTGGTCGATGCGCTGGGCATGACCGGCGTGGCGCAGCAGCTCGCCATGAACTGCGTGTATTCGCATCGCGAGGGCAATACCTTGCACCTGGAGCTGGCAGAGCAGCATGGCCAGCTGGTCAGCGGGCGACTGCAGGAGCGTATCGAGGAGTCGCTGTCCCGCTTTTATGGCGAGAAGCTGAAGATCCAGATCGATTTGAAAGAGCCGGACGGCGAGACGCCGGCGCAGCGCGATGCACGGCGCCAGGCCGAACGCCTGGCGCAGGCAAAGCGTTCGCTGGAGGTCGACCCGACCGTCAATGAACTGCGCGAGACATTCGGCGCGGCACTGAAGGAAGACACGATTGCACCGCTGGACTGATCGTCCGGCCAGAAGCGACAGGAGAAGGCAATGAAAGGCGGATTGGGCAACCTGATGAAACAGGCCCAGAAGATGCAGGAGGGCATGAAGAAGGCCCAGGAAGAAATCGCGCGTCTCGAGGTCGAGGGTGCGGCTGGCGGCGGCATGGTCAAGGTCACGATGACCGGCAAGCACGAGGTGAAGCGGGTCGAAATCGATCCGGCCGTGCTGGAGGACGATCCCGACATGGTCGAGGATCTCGTTGCCGCAGCGATCAATGATGCCGTGCGCCGGGTCGAGGAACTGACCCAGGAGCACATGTCCGGCCTTACCGCCGGCATGGGTGGCCTGCCGCCCGGCTTCAAGATGCCGTTCTGATCGATCACGAGAGGTTGGTTCGAAATGGCTTACTCACGGCGCGTTGAGACCCTGATCGAAGCACTGCGGGCGCTGCAAGGGGTCGGCCCCAAGTCGGCACAGCGCATCGCGTTCTCGCTGCTGGAGCGTGATCGTGACGGCGCCCAGCGGCTGGCAGCGGCGCTTGCCGATGCGGCCGAGAACGTCCAGCACTGCGTTCGCTGTCGGATGCTGAGCGATGACGAACTGTGTGGCATCTGTGCGGCGAAGAATCGTGACGAGTCGTTGATCTGTGTGGTCGAAACACCTGCCGATGTCATGGCGGTAGAGCAGTACACCGGCTACCGCGGTCTTTATTTCGTGTTGATGGGCAAGCTGTCACCGCTGGACGGCATCGGTCCCGAAGAGCTGGGCCTGGATCGCTTCGAAGCCCGGCTGGATGAAGGCGAGGTCACTGAAGTCATCCTGGCGACCAATCCCACCATCGAGGGCGAGGCCACGGCGCATTACATTGGCAACCTGGCCCGGGATCGCGGCATGAAGGTCACGCGCATTGCACATGGCGTTCCGATCGGCGGCGAGCTGGAGTATGTTGATGGTGGCACGCTGTCGCATGCTTTCACGGGAAGGCTGGATTTCGGTTGATAGTGCGGCTTGCCGGCAAGGCAGGCGCAAAGGGGGTTAGTACCATGAGCGATTGCCTGTTCTGCAAGATGGTGGTCGGAGACATACCGGCGGACATCATTTACGAGAACGATGATGTCATGGCGTTCCGGGACATCAATCCGCAAGCGCCGACGCACGTGCTGGTCATTCCGAAGAAGCATGTTCCGACGATCAACGACATCGGCATCGATGATGACGCGCTGGTCGGCAAGCTTTACCTGGCGGCAGCCGATGTGGCAAAGCAGGAAGGCATTGCGGACAGCGGTTATCGCTGCGTCATGAACTGCAACGGTGATGCCCAGCAGACCGTGTTCCACATTCACTTGCACATGATTGGCGGCAGGAAGATGAACTGGCCGCCAGGCTGAGGAGACTGATCAGTATTCCTTGTACTGTCGGTCCATGATCTCGGCCATGCCGAGATACGCCTCGTAGCGGCGCAACAGTATTTCTTCCGCATCGACAGCGGCCCGCACGGCGCAACCCGGCTCGGCACGATGCACGCAGTCGGCAAACTTGCAGTTGTTGGCGCGTTCGCGCATTTCCGGAAACAGTCCTGCAAGCTCCCTGACCGGCATCGGCCAGAGGCGGTACTCGCGCACGCCAGGAGAGTCGATCAGCCGGCCGCCATTGGCCAGGTGGTAAAGCGTGGAGCGGGTGGTCGTGTGCCGGCCTTCCTGTCGCGCTGCCGAGATTTCGCCGACCTTGATGTCGTTGTCGGGCAACAGGTGCTGGGCAATCGACGACTTGCCGACGCCCGATGGTCCCACGAGCACTGCGGTGTGATTCTGCAGTGCGTCCTCCAGTGCCTTCATGCCCTCGCCGGACTCGGTGCTCAGGAGGATGCTCGGGTAACCGATATCACGATACTCCTCGGTGAACTCCTGCAACCAGTCCATGACCATCTCATCGGCCAGGTCGACCTTGTTGATCACGATGACCGGCTCCGCACCGCTGGCCTCGACGGCCACCAGGTACTTGTCGACGGTAAAGGACTCCAGCATCGGTTCGAGTGCAACCACCACCAGGACGCGGTCCACGTTGGCTGCCAGCGCGGAGCGCTTGCGGGAGCTGTCGAATCGTTCCAGCACGGTTTCGCGCTCGAGGATGTTCTCGATGACGCCCTCGTCCTGCTGGGTCAGGCTGTACTCGACCCGGTCGCCGCTCACCGGCTTCAGCTGTCGGCCGCGAACCACACAGGGCAAAACGCTGCCATCTGCCGTCTCGACATCGACATGTCGGCGGTAGTTGACGATGACCGTGCCGACAGCATTGCTCACGAGGACAGCCTGGCCAGGTGCTCGATACGCACGGGTGCCGGCGGGTGTGAATCATAGAACGCCGAGTGCAGCGGGTCGGGGGTCAGGGTGCTGGCATTCTCGCGGTACATGGTAACCAGTGCCGTGATCAGGGCCCTCGGGTCGGCCTGCTCGGCAGCAAACTCGTCGGCTTCGAATTCGTGCTTGCGCGAGTAGCGCGCCGACAACGGCGTCAGCGGGAAGGTGAACACCGGCAATACCAGCAGGAATACGAGCAAGGCGGCATGATTCGATGGTGTGGCGATGCCTAGCGCGGAGTAGAGCCAGGGCTCGTCGACGAGCCAGCCGAGCAGCGCCAGTGCCAGCAGCGTCGTGACGGCGCTGACCAGCAGGCGCTTGACGATGTGCTTGCGCTTGAAGTGCCCGAGTTCATGCGCCAGCACGGCCTCGATCTGGTCGTTGTCGAGGTCGTCGATCAGGGTGTCGAAAAACACGATGCGCTTGGATTTGCCGACGCCGGTGAAATAGGCATTGCCGTGGGCCGAACGACGCGAGCCATCCATCACGAATATGCCCGAACTCTTGAAGCCGCAGCGGTCGAGCAGTGCTTCGATGCGCGATTTGAGTTCACCGTCCTCCAGCGCCGAAAAGCTGTTGAACAGCGGTGCGATGAAGGTCGGATAGGCCCAGGTCAGCACCAGGCTGAAGCCCATCCACAGGGCCCACACCCACAACCACCACAGCGCGCCGGTGGCCTGCATGAACCACAGCGTTGCGTACAGCAGCGGTGCGCCGATGGCGACCATCAGCAGCAAGGCCTTCACGGTATCGGCAATGAAAAGGCCCGGTGTCATGCGATTGAAGCCAAATCGTTCTTCGACCACAAAGGTGCTCCAGGCCGACAAGGGCAGTTCCAGCACCGTGTTGATCAACAGCACGGCCAGCACCACGGCGATACCCTGCCAGTAGCCGGAGAGGTCGCCAAACAGGGCAGGCAGTCCAGCTTCCACGAGGTTGATGCCGCCGCCAAGGGTGAACGCCAGCAGGATGATCGTGCTCAGCAACAGGTCCCAGCGCCCCAGGGCTGCTTTGGCCACGGTGTAATCGGCGGCTTTCTGATGCTGCTCCAGGTTGATGCTGTCGGCGAACGCAGCCGGTACGGCATTGCGATGGGCCTTGACGTGGGCGACCTGGCGAGCAGACAGCCACAGGCGTATCAGCAGGCCAGCAAGGAGAAAGATCAGGAACAGGACGGTGAAAGCATGCATGGTTGGCGGAATCCCGGGTAATGCGGATGGTCTGCCGCGGGCGCGGCAGTTCGAAAGGTGGAGGGTAGCGTCTGCTAGAATGCTCGGCAAGCTGTGCCGACCCGGGCACTTGCCGCGGACCGGCCTGAAGCAGCCACTGAGAACAATGATGGAGGGAGCATGCCCCAGAGCGCGGACAACCTGATCTGGATCGACCTGGAGATGACCGGCCTCGATCCGGATAACGACCGCATCATCGAGATCGCCACCATCGTGACCGATGCCTACCTGAACGTGCTGGCCGAGGGCCCGGTGCTTGCCATCCACCAGCCGGACGACGTGCTCGCCGGGATGGACGAATGGAACACCCGACAGCATGGTGGCTCGGGCCTGACGCAACGGGTCAAGGACAGCACCATCGACCTGGCGGAGGCCGAGCGCCAGACCCTGCTTTTCCTCGCGGAGTGGGTACCGGCCGGCAAGTCGCCCATGTGCGGCAACAGCATCTGCCAGGATCGCCGTTTCCTGGTTCGCGGCATGCCGGCACTGGAGCGCCATTTCCATTACCGCAATCTTGATGTCAGCACGCTGAAGGAGCTGGCAAGCCGCTGGGCGCCGGAAGTCGCGAAGGGCGTCAAGAAGAACTCCTCGCACCTGGCCATGGATGACATCAAGGATTCCATCGCCGAGCTGGCCCATTACCGGGCCACCTTGTTCGCGACCGATGTCCTGCTGGACGCGGCCAAGCCTTGAACGAGTGAGCGCATGCCCGAACTGAATTTTTCCGCGGCCAGCGAACGCAACAAGGACGCCATCCTGGCGCACATCCGGCCGGTGTTGCGCGAAGCCAGCGCCGTGCTGGAAGTCGGCAGTGGCACGGGCCAGCATGGCGAGCACTTTGCCGCGGAAATGCCCTGGTTGATCTGGCAGACCAGTGACCTGGAAGAACATCATGCCGGCCTGAAGGATCGCATCGCTGCGGCCGGTCTCGACAACCTTCGCAAGCCGCTGTCGCTGGATGTGCTGGCCGACCCCTGGCCGGACGTTTACTACGACGCGGTATTCACCGCCAATACCCTGCATATCATTCCATGGGACGGCGTGCTGCGCCTGGTCGAGGGTGCGGCCGCCCGGCTGGTCGAAAACGGCCTGTTCATTGTCTACGGACCCTTTCTCGTGGCCGGGCAGCCGACCAGTGACAGCAATGCCGCTTTCGATGCCGCGCTGCGGCGCGAGAACCCCGAGATGGGTATTCGCGAGCTCGAAAACCTGTTGGAGTTCGCGGCCAGCTGTGGCCTGACCCTGCTTGCTGATTGCGCCCTGCCGGCGAACAACCGGCTGTTGCTGTGGCAGAAACCGGCATGCTGACGGCAGCGGATGTTGCGGCGGCGGCAGAACGTATCGAGCCCCATGTCGAGCGCACCCCGGTCCTCACATCAGCCAGTCTTGATGCCGACTGCGGCGCAAGCCTGTTTTTCAAGTGCGAGAATTTCCAGAAGATCGGTGCGTTCAAGGCGCGTGGTGCAATGAATGCGGTCCTGCTGCTCGATGACGATGCCGCGGCCAGGGGTGTGGCCACGCATTCGTCCGGCAACCACGGTGCCGCGCTGGCACGTGCGGCAGCCATTCGTGGCATTGCCTGTACGGTCGTCGTGCCCCGGGGCGCAAACAAGGCCAAGCTGGCCAACATGCGGCGCCACGGTGCAAAGCTGGTGGAGTGCGAACCCACCCAGCGGGGGCGGGAGTCGACGCTGGCCGATGTTGTTGCCGGTAGCGGAGCGACCGTCGTCCACCCTTATGCCGACGACGCTGTCATGGCCGGGCAGGGTACGGTGGCGATGGAATTGTTCGCGCAGGTTGATGCGCTGGACCTGCTGATCGTGCCACTTGGCGGTGGTGGCCTGATCGCGGGTTGCGCCACCTGGGTGGCCGAGCATTTTCCCGGGACGCGTGTCATCGGGGTGGAACCCGACGGCGCGGCCGATTGCGTTGCGAGTATCGAAGCAGGCCGCGTCGTGCCGGTCGAGCCGGACACGATTGCCGATGGCTTGCGCGCCACGGTTGGCGCGCCGAACCTGGCCATCATCCGCGAACGTGTCGAACGGGTCGTGACGGTATCGGATGCCGAAATCGCAAGCGCCATGCGCGACATCATGGAGCGCATGAAAATCGTGGTGGAACCTTCCTGTGCGGTCGGACTCGCCGCCATCCAGGCCGGCAGTATCGATGTGCAGGGCCTGCGCGCCGGAATCGTGCTGACTGGCGGCAACGCCGACCTGACCGACTTGTTCGCCAGCTAGGGCAGCAATCAGTCGTCCGCAGCAACCTGGTTGCTGGTGCCGGCACCCACTTCGGGATTCAGGATGCTCACGGGCTGTCCCGGCCGCAGCCGTTCCGCGCCACGCACGATCACCAGGTCGCCAGGCTGCAAATCGCCTTCGACGGCTACCAGGTGGCCCGAGCCGGCGCCCGCAATGACATTCACCTGGTCGGCGCTGCCGGTATCGTTGATGCGGAACACGTGCGCGCCTTCACGGCGCAGTACCAGCGAGTCGCGCGGCACTGCGATCACGGTTTGCGCATCCGCGATAGGCACGGCCACTCGCAGTGCTTCACCGACCGTCCAGCGGCTGGCGTCGATGTCGATGCGCAGTTCGATCAGGTGGTTACGGGCATCGCCGAAGGGCACGACGGTTCTTACCAGGCCCTGTTCACGCTTGTCACCGTTTCTCAGCAGAATCGAATCACCTTCCCGGACATGTGTGCTTGCCGTCAGCGGAGCGCGGGCGATGACCTCGAGGTTGTCCGGGTCGACGAGCCGGACGATGGTGTCGCCGTTCTGGACGCGTTCACCGATGTTCCGCGAGCGTGAGGTCACCACGCCATTGAACGGCGCGACCAGCTGGGTCTTCTCCAGGCGGTCTTCCAGCTCTGCCAGGTTGGCGCGTGCAGCGGCCAGGTCGGCTCGCGCAACATCGCGATTCGATGTCGTCTGTTCACGCGCACTCTGCGCGGCGTTGTTGGCAGCGGCGAGCTCATTGAGTCGCACGGTCTCCTTCTCGAGGAACGTGAGTTGCGCTTGCGCTCGCTGGACCTGCGCAGCTGCTGCATCACGTTGCAGGCGCACCGCGGTGTTGTCGATGCGCGCCACGGCATCGCCAGCGGCAACTCGGGTGCCGACGTCAGCGACCCAGGTAAGTCGACCGGTGGCTTCGGCAGAAAGGTCTGCTTCGTTTCGGCTGAACACCGTGCCCGTTGCGCTGGCGGTGGCTGCCAGGTCGGCTTCCACGACCAGGTCGACCCTGACCGGCGCCGGCGGTGGCCCCTGGCGCTGCGGTCCGGCTTGTGGCGCGGTCGGCAGCATGGCGGCCACCAGGCCGGTGGCAAGAAGTCCGCGGGTTTTCAAGGCAAATCGCTTCAATGCGAATTCTCCGGTTTGCTGTTCTGGGTGGACCGCAAGCTTCGACCTTGCAGCCCGTGATTCGTTCATTGCCTGGTCCATCACCATCATACTCCTCAAGGCTCTCTCGACGGTGCGGCTGGCTGTCCTTCCCAGGCAGATCCGGCGGCACTGCGCTGCACGACATCCTCGCCGATGCGCAGCAGGCTGGGCAGCAGGATCAGCGTGAAGACCGTGCTCACGGCCATGCCGCCGACGATGACCGAGGCCATGCCGCGATAGAGCTCCGTGCCGGCGCCGGGAATGAGAACCAGTGGCAGCATGCCGAACAGGCTGGTCATGGTGGACATGAGGATCGGCCGCAGGCGCAGCCGGACGGCCTGTTCGACAGCCTCGCGGCGCAGCATGCCTTCGCGTTCAGCGGCACGTGTCTGGTGCACCAGCAGGATGGCATTGTTGACGACGAGTCCCAGCACGGTGATGAAGCCGATCATGGTCAGCAGGTCCATCGGCTGGAAGGTGAACAGGTTGACGATTCGCAGCATGATCACGCCGCCGACGGTGGCGAGAGGCAGCGCCATCACGACCAGCAGGCTGTCCTTGAAGGATCGAAACAGGGCGCTCATCAACAGGTAGAGAATCGCGATGGCAAGCGCAAAGCTGCTGCTCATCTCGACCAGCGCGTTCTTCAGGTTGCCGGCGGTGCCAGCGTACTGGATGCTGCCGTCTTCGGGCAGGGCAGCGCGAATGGCCGGTGCCGCCTGGTCACGCAGCAGGTCGATGGCATCGGAGATGGACATGTCGCTCGGTGGCGTGACACGCAGGGTCACGGTGCGGCGGCGATCGACACGGCGAATCTGGTTCGGGCCAGCCGTGCGCTCGATATCGACCAGCTCGCCAAGCGGAATCACGCCCATGTTCGGCGTGCTGACCGGCAGGGCTTCGAGTTCCTCGGGTGTGTCCCACTTGCCGGCACGCAGGACCATGTCGATGCGCTTGTCGCCGTCGAAATAATCACCCACGAACAGGCCATCGCCCATGGCACGAATGACGTTGGCGACCGTGCGTCGGTCCCAGCCCGCTTCGGCAATCCGTCGCTCGTCGGGGATGAGTCGCAATTCCGGTTCGCCGAGTTCGAGCCCTGGAATGGGCTGAACACGAGCGCCAGGGATGATCTGTGGTATTTGCGCAAAGCCCACGGCGGCAGCGTCCAGCAGCGCATTGGTGTCGCGCGACTGGATGTCGACGTCGACCACGCGGCCGCCGGACACGTTGCCGAACAGGGAGCGCCTGCTGCCGAAGGCGAGGGTATCGGGCAGCCCGCGCAGGATCTGTCCGTTCAGCAGGTTGAGAAGCTCGTCGACCTTGTCCGGATCTTCGGCACGTGCACCCATGAAACCGCCAGAGCCGAACACGCCCAGGAAGTTGCTCGATATGGCAGGTTCCTTTTCACCTGCAAGGTATGGGGCCATGCGCTCGTTGATGACCTTGACCAGCTCTTCTTCGCCGGTGCGCGCATTGTTTCCTGGCGGTCCTGCAATGAATGCGAAGATCAGGTTCTGTTTGCCATCCGGCAGGTAATCCGGCGTCGGCAGCAGCAACACGGCAACGAGCACGGGAATGCTCATCAGGCCGGCGATCCAGCCGGTGCGCTTCTTTGGCGTCGAGGTGATGTTCATGATCATCGCCGTGCCTTTTTCCCACCAGCCGGCATGCGGATCCCTGGCCGTTGCACGTTGCAGTGATGTGGCGGACAGGGTGGGGATGACGGTCACTGCGATCAGCAGCGATGCCACGATGGCAACCGAAATGGCAATGGCCAGGTCGGCAAACAGCTGCCCGGAGAGATCGCGTATGAACAGTACCGGCAGGAAGATCGCGACGGTCGTCGCAGTTGAAGCAAGCAGCGCGCCCCAGACCTGGCTGGCGCCATGTTCGGCAGCCGTGAAGCCTTCTTCGCCTCGCTCGCGCAGGCGGACGATGTTTTCCAGCACCACGATGGCCGCATCCAGCACCATGCCGACGGCAAAGGCCAGGCCCGCCAGCGAAATGATGTTCAACGTGCGACCGAAGTAGTTCAGCATGATGAAGGTGATCATCAGCGAGGTCGGGATCGCCAGCGCAACCATCAGCGTGGCGCGGAAGCGACGCAGGAACCACCACAGGATCGCGATTGCCAGGCCGATGCCGAGCAGCAGGTTGTTGCGCAGCATGGCGATCGAAGCATTGATGTACTCGGTCTCGTCATAGACCTGGGTCAGGAACAGGCCTGCCTGCTTCAAGGGGCCTTCGTTCAGCTCGACGACCGTGGCCTTGAGGTCGTCCATCACTTCAAGGACATTGATGCCCTGTTCGGCCTGGGCGTTGATCGCGATGGAGGGGCCGCCGTTCTGGGTCAGGCGACCTGAAAAATCACGATAGTCGATTTTCACGGTGGCAATGTCGCCAAGACGCACGGGGTTGCCATCGCGCCAGTCGAGCACCATGTCTTCCATTTCCGAAACGTCATACTGGCCGGCGAAGCGCACCGTGTACTGGCGTCGACCGACATCGGCAAAGCCGCCCGAGGTGTCGGTGTTGCCGCCGGTCATGCTGGCCAGCCTCGGAATGTCGATGCCGTAGGCCGAAGCTCGGTAAGGATCGAACTCGACCCGCACTTCCTGGCCACGACCGCCGTAGGCGTTCGAGTTGGCGATGCCGGGGACGCGTTCGATACGGGATTGGACCACTTCCTCGACATAGTCCTGGTAGGTCGCCATGTCGCGCTCATTGCCTTCGAGGGGTCGCAGGGCGAACCAGGCGATGGCGGTGAAGTTGCTGTTGCCACCGGTGAAAAGGATGGGTTCGTTGGCGTCGGCAGGGTAGGAGGGCACCCGATTCAGGCGATTCAGCACTTCGATCAGCGTTTCCTGCATGTCGGTATCGACATCCAGGGTGATAGTAATGCCGGCCCGGCCAGCGGCGGCCGAGGACTCCAGCTTGACCATGCCCGGCAGGCCGCGCAGCACGTCTTCCTGCGGTTCGATGATCTCCGATTCGACTTCTTCGGGCGCGGCAGCACGCCAGGTCGTCTGGATGACCACCTGCGGCCGCTCGACATCCGGCGTCATCTGGATCGGAAGCCGGAACAGGCTGATGGTGCCGAACATGACGACCAGCAGGATGCCGACCACGACAGCGACCGGGTTGGAAAGCGAGAGTTTGGTCAGGTTCAAGCCGGCGTCTCCGCAAATTCAGGGTAATGGCGTTCAGACTGCGCCAGGGCATCGAAGTTCACCAGGACCCGTCCCGATGGAACTTTGCTTGCCATTGAAGTCTAGCTCGTGTTTACTTCATAAGCTTATGTATTTAGTGAGATTTTCATGACGCGGGAGTCGATTTCCATCCGTCCTGGACGCCGCGACGATGGTCCCGAGCTGGCGGCGATGGTGCATGCCGCACTGCACGAGCATGGTCTCGTGCCAGAGCCCGCTGGCGTGGATGCAGACCTCATGGACGTCGAGGAACGCTATCTCGCCCGTGGGGGTTGCTTCGAGGTGCTGGTGAACGAAGCGGGCGACGTTGTCGGATGCTATGGCCTGGTGCCGGGCGGGGACAGCGTGGTCGAACTCAGGAAGATGTTTTTCAAGCCCGAGCTGCGCGGTCGCGGGATTGGCTCGGCATTGTTGAAGCGTGCCATCGGCAAGGCGAAAGACATGGGGTTCTCCAGCATGCGGCTGGAAACGGCCAGCTGCCTGGTGGCTGCGAAAAAGCTTTACGAGCACTTCGGCTTCGTAGCCCTGGCAGGCAGGCCCAATGTGCCGCGTTGCGACCTGGCCTACCAACTGGATCTTGGACGGCTCAACAAAGCGGCGAGAGCCACACCGCGATACGATTTCAATGATCTGCCAACTCAGCTGGAAGAGAGCGAATGATGAATTGCAAGAAGCAGATGACGGTCGGCATGTTGATGGCATTCCTGTCCATGCCGGCGATGGCGGTGCCTGGCACCGACCTCTGGCGTGTCGATATCGATCTCGATGCCAATCCGGCGATCGTGGGTGAGCCGGAGCAGCTGACCACCCGTCCAGGTTACGACAACCAGCCGTACTTCGAGGATGAAGGCACGCTGCTGTACACGCGCATGGACGACAGCGGCCAGTCCGATGCGTACAGGCTTGTCATTGGCGGGGGTACGACCCCGGTCAGGAAGACGTCGGACAGTGAGTATTCGCCGCAGTTGAACCCTGCTGGCGAAATCACCGTCGTCCAGGTCGATCCGGCGAACGTGCAGCGCCTGGCGGTACTGAAAGAGGGCGACAACATTCGCGGCTATGAAGCCGTGTTTCCCAATCTCGAAGGCGTCGGCTACCAGGCATGGCTTGACGCGTCGCGCGTCGGGCTGTTCCTGATCCGCGAATCGGCCGAGCTGCACGTGGCCAACCGCGACTCTGGCGAAGTCATTCGCCTGGCCGAGAACATCGGTCGCTGTATCGTTGCAGTGCCTGGCGTGCCTGGCTCGATGTATTTTTCGGAACCGGATGCCGGTGGCAAGTACGCCATCAAGCGTCTCGATGTCGATGCGCGCAAGATCACGCGCATTGCCCCGCATGTCGGTTCGGCAATGGATTATGCGCCCTTGCGGGATGGACGCATCCTGATGGCTGATCGATTCACCCTGAAGTTGTGGGATGGCGCGCAGTGGCAGGTGCTGAAGGAATTCAAGGGCCTGCCGGGCGAGATCACGCGCCTGGCCGTCAGTCCCTCGGGCAAGCAGCTGGTTTTCGTTGCAGCAGAATAGACGGTTGCTGTAGCCGCCGGAGCGGCCGGCTACGCACCACGATTCGCCCTACCGCGGAGCTTCAAATGACATCATCGCTGAAGACATTCCTGTTCACGTTTCTCGCCGGGCTGGCGCTTGGTGCGCATGCCGGTACCGAGCCCGATCCGGCGGATCGGATCGTCGGCTTGTGGGTGACCGACAAGGGCGAAGGTCATGTCGAGATATTCAAGGAACAGGATGGCTACGCCGGTCGCCTGGTGTGGATCAAGGAGCCGTTCTTTCCCGAAGATGATCCGATGGCCGGAGAAGTGCGAATCGACCGTGAGAATCCCGATCCGGAGTTGCGAGACCGTCCGGTCGAGGGCTTGAAGATCATGCAGGGCTTTGCCTATGACGGTGACGATCGGTGGACCGACGGCACGATCTACGACCCGGAGAATGGCAAGACCTATCGCTGCAAGATCTGGCTGACCGACGATGGTCACCTCAAGGTGCGTGGCTATGTGGGCATTTCGCTGTTCGGCCGCACGACCGAATGGATTCCCTTGCTGGGAAGTTCGGGAGCAGCCGTCGATACCGACGAGCCGGATCAAGCGCCCGCAATGGATGACGAGCAAGCCGGTACAGAAATCGAAGACGAACCCCGCACCGACAATGCCGACGACGGCAAGGATGACGCGCAATGAGCAGCCTGGAAGATCACAAGGCCGGCGAGACCACTGAAGAGTACCTGCTGAAACTCAGGAACCTGACGCCTGATGATCACGAGGCGCTGCGCAAGCTGATGGACAAGGCGTACACCGGCCTTGACGATTCGGTCTGGACGCGAGACGAATTCACCGCGCAGCTGAATCGCTTTCCCGAGGGCCAGCTCTGCATCGAGGATGGCGGTGAAGTGGTCGCTGCGGCGCTGACCATGATCGTGAACTACTCGCGGTTCGGGGACTCGCATACCTATGACCAGATCACGGGTGACGGTTACTTCACCACGCACGATCCGAACGGCGACGTGCTCTATGGCGTCGACGTGTTCGTCGACCCCGAGTATCGCGGCATGCGACTCGGGCGGCGTCTCTATGACGCTCGCAAGGATCTTTGCCGCAACCTGAACCTGCGAGCCATTATCGCTGGAGGCCGCATCCCCGGCTATCACAAGTATGCCGAGGAAATGACGCCGGAAGAGTACGTGCAGCAGGTCCGGATGAAGGAAATCTACGACCCGATTCTGAGCTTCCAGCTCGCCAACGATTTCCAGGCGCGTCGCGTGATCCGGAACTACCTGCCTGACGACAAGGATTCGCTGGGTTACGCCACGGTACTCGAATGGAGCAACATCCATTACCACGAGACCGAGCCGTCGGCGATCACCTCGTCGAGTTCCACCGTGCGGGTTGGCACGATTCAGTGGCAGATGCGGCCAATGAAGTCGGTCGACGAATTGATGAACCAGGTCGAGTTCTTTGTCGATGCCCTGGCGGGCTACAACGCCGACTTTGCCGTCTTCCCCGAGTACTTCAATGCGCCTTTGATGAGCCAGTTCAACAAGTACAGTCCGGCCGAAGCAATGCGCAAGCTAGCGGGCCACACCGAGGAAATCTGCGAGCGCCTCATAGAGCTGTCTGTCAGCTACAACATCAACATCGTCGCGGGATCGATGCCGGTCTACGAAGAGACAGGCCTGTACAACGTGGCATTCCTGTTTCGTCGCGACGGCACCTTCGAGACGCAGTACAAGCTGCATGCGACACCCGACGAAAAGAAATACTGGGGTGTTCGCGGTGGCAACAGCCTCAAGGCCTTCGATACGGACAGCGGTCGCGTCGGCATACTGGTCTGCTATGACTCGGAATTTCCCGAGCTGCCGCGGTTGCTGGCAGAGCAGGGCATGCAGCTGCTGTTCGTGCCTTACTGGGTCGATACCAAGAACGGCTACCTGCGTGTGCAGCGTTGTGCCCAGGCACGTGCGATCGAAAACGAATGCTACGTCGCCATCACGGGCAGCGTCGGCAACCTGCCGAAAGTGGAAAATGCCGATATCCAGTATTCGCAATCGGCCATATTCACACCCGCAGACTTTTCCTTTCCGCATGACGGCATTGCTGCAGAATCCACGCCGAATACCGAGATGACGCTGATCGTCGATCTGGACCTGGAAAAACTGAAGGTATTGCGTGACGAGGGTTCGGTGCAGAATTTTCGCGATCGCCGTCGCGATCTTTACCAGGTTCGCTGGCTGCCCGACGACAGGTGATCAGTTTCCGTCCAGCATCCAGGCAGCGGCACGTTCGGCAATCATGATGACAGGGGCATTGGTGTTGCCGGAGGGGATGGTCGGCATCACCGAGGCGTCCACTACGCGCAGGCCATCGATGCCACGCAGCCGCAGGTGGCCGTCGACCACGGCCATGTCGTCGCTGCCCATCCGGCAGCTGCCCACCGGGTGATAGACGGTTTCGGCTTTCTGTCGAATGAACCGATCAATACCTTCGACAGTTGTCACATCATCACCAGGAAAGACTTCCCTGTGCCGGTAGGGCGCGAAGGCCTGTTGCGCAAATATGCTGCGTGACAGTTCGACACAATCACGCATCACTGGCAGGTCCCTGTCATCGGACAGGTAGCGCGGGTCGATGCGCGGCGCGGCAGCGGGATCGCTGCTGGCCAGGGTCACGCCGCCGCGGCTCCTTGGTTGCAGGCAGCACGCGTGGATGGTCATGCCCTGCATGCCGAGCTTGTTGCGGCCGTGGTCGTCGAGCAGGGCAGGGACGAAATGCAGCTGGATGTCGGGACGCCCGTCCTCCGCCCGGCTGCTCATGGCGAAGCCGCCGGCCTCCGCAGCGTTGGTGGACCCGACACCCTTGCCGGTAAACAGGTATTCGATGCCAACCAGCGCTTCCTGCACGAAATTGAGGTCATAGGTATTGATGCCACGGGTCTCGACCAGGGTGCAGATATCGAGATGGTCGTGCAGGTTCCGTCCGACGCCGGGCAGTTCCAGCACGACCTCGATGCCGTGCTGCTCGAGATCCCTTGCAGAACCGATGCCTGACAGCATCAACAGCTGTGGCGAGTTGATGGCGCCACCGCAGATGGCCACCTCGCGAGCAGCATGGACGTCGATGAGCTGGTTGCCGAGCCGGAAACGAACGCCGCTGGCGCGGCCCTTCGTGATCAGTACTCTTTCAACGAGTGCATTGGTGACCACGGACAGGTTGCGTCGATCTCGAGCAGGCTTGAGGAATCCGCTGGCGGTGCTGCAGCGTCGGCCGTTGCGTTGCGTGACCTGGTAGAGGCCTGCTCCGAACTGTTCACGGCCATTGAAGTCCCCGTTGGCCGGCAAGCCATGTTCGGTGGCGGCCTTGATGAAGGCATGGCTGAGTTCGTGTGAATGCAGCAGGTCGGAAACTCCCAGCGGTCCGCCCGTGTCGTGAAAGACATCTTCGCCGCGACTGTTGTCTTCCGATTCGAGGAACCATGGCAGCACCTGGTCGAAGCTCCAGTCTTCCAGCCCGGGCTGGCGTGCCCAGCCATCGTAGTCTTCGCGCTGGCCACGGATGTAGCACATGGCGTTGATGGAGCTCGAGCCACCGAGCACCTTGCCGCGCGGCCACCAGAGCTTGCGGCCGGCCAGACCCTGCTGGGGTTCGGTGTAGTAATTCCAGTTCAGCGCCAGGTTGGCAGCGAGTTTCGGCAGCCCGGCCGGCATGTGGATGTAGGGACTGCGGTCGGCGCCACCGGCTTCGATCAGCAAGACGCGATTGGACGGATCTGCCGACAGGCGGTTGGCCAGTACGCAGCCGGCGCTGCCTGCGCCGACGACGATGAAGTCGAATTCGGAATTATGCATGCACCATCCCCTGGCAATGCCGTGTCATTTCGATCGCTTGAACATGCGTGGCAGGATCTTCAGGAGCTTGCCGACCCCCTTCAGGCGGCGCGCCAGGCCGCGACCGTGTATGGCGTGGATGCCACCCAGCAAGCCGTCATAGATGCTGCGGCTGAAGGGATACCAGAAGACATTGCGCTGTGCGAAACCCAGCCAGTCATCGATAACGACCTGCGGGTCGGTCATCGCTTCGAAGGCGAATTCGCCATGGCCACGACCGAGACCCGAATCGCCAGGGCCTCCCCAGGGTGTTTCGGTCAGGCCATGGCTCAGCATGTGGTCATTGATGGTGACGGCGCCAGCCTTCAGGTGGCCGGCGAGCTCGCGAGCGTGCTTGCGATTGCGTGACCACACCGAGGCGGTCAGCGCATAACGCGAGTCGTTGGCCAGCTCGATGACATCCGCTTCGTCCTTGAAGGTCATGACCCCGATGATCGGGCCGAACGTTTCTTCTCGCATGACTTCCATGTCGTGACTCACGTTGGATAGCACCAGCGGCTTGATCAGGCGCGTGCTGTCGGTGGTGAAGGGCGCCTCGGCATGGATGGTGGCGCCGGCAGCCAGTGCCGCTTCCACCTGCTGGCGCACGACGTTTGCCTGGCGCTCGGTGCACAAGGGGCCGATGTCGCTGTCAAACGGCGTTTCCTCCGACCAGCGCAGGCCATCGACCGTGTTCTTCAATGCCCGCATGAAGTCATCATGGATGCTTTCATGGACATAGAGTCGCTCCACGCCGGCACAGGACTGGCCTGCATTCATCATGCCGGCAAAGACGGCGCCCTCGGCCGCGCGCTGAATGTCGGCATCCGGCAGCACGATCATGGCGTCCTTGCCGCCGAGCTCGAGCGAGATCGGCACAAGCTGGCGTGCAGCTTTTTCTGCCAGGATCTTGCCGACGCGGACACTGCCGGTGAAACACAGCTTGTTCACGCCGTCGGCTGCCAGCATGACATCGCCACAGGCGGGTCCGTCGACGATCACGTGCTGGAAAACGTTTTCGGGCAGGCCCGATTCCTTGAACATGCGGGCAATCAGTTCACCCACCGGCAGGGTTTCCGGCGCGGTCTTCAGCAGTACGGTATTGCCAGCCAGCAGTGCGGGCACGATCTCGTGCATGGGAATGCCGAGCGGATAGTTCCAGGGCGCGATGATGCCGACCACGCCGTGGGGCTTGCGGTGCAGTACGGAGCGCTTGTTCAGGAAGAGCAGCGAACCCGGTTTCAGCTTCCTGGGACGAAGCATGCGCGGTGCCTGGCGCTCGTACCAGGCGCTGCCGAATATCGACGGCATCACGTCACCGGCCAGTGCTTCGATCGGGCGCTTGCCCACGCATTGCCGGACCAGGTCGGCGGCTTCTTCGGCATGTTCCGTCAACCAGGCGCGCATCTTCGCAATAAAGGCCTGTCGCTGCGCCAGGGTCAGGCGGCTCCAGCTCGGCTGGGCCAGGCGAGCGGCCGCAATGCGTTGCCGCAGCTCGTCGCTGTCGATCTGCTTGTAGCTGCCAATGCGTTCACCCGTTACCGGGTTGCAGACGTCGACTACGGCGTCGCTCGAGGCATGGTCCAGGGGCTTGTCAGGCGCGTGCATAGGGACTCCGATGTGATCGTCAGCAACCATGGTATCCGAACGGCAGGCAAAAAAAAGCGGCGCTGCGCCGGAATCCGGCTGGCAGCGCCGCTCGCTGGAAAGGGCTTGTTGCTGCCTATTCCCCGAAGGCCTGCTGCAGGCGCTCGGCGTCGACATGCTGGTCGAGGCCGTTCATGTAGCTGGCAACGCTCGGGGCGGACATGATGCCCTGCATGGCGACCTGGCCGAGAATGCTGAACGCCGCCTGTATGGCTTGCTCGCCTTCCTGTTCGAGGGCAGCACGCGTTTCATTCCTGCAACGGTCCGCGATCAGGGTGGTGAAAAGCTCGCCAGTGTCCTTGTTCAGCTGCGCGGCATCCTCGGCATCGACCATCGACAGCGTGGCCACTTCCGGGTGCTGCGACATGGCTGCAAAGATCCAGCGGATCAAGAGGGTGCGATCGTTAGGGCTGGTGCTGTTCACCAGGCACCTGCCCAGCGAATCGGTGGCAGTACCGGCGACAGCCGGAGCCGCAACGCCGAGCATGCCGGCGGAAAGGGTGAAAGCGGCCAGCACGGCCAGTAATTTCTTGCGCATCATTCAGCTCCGTATTCTGGGTAATGGGACCGTATCAGATTTTCTGGCCAGCGAGGTGCATCCAGGTTTCCACCACGGTGTCCGGGTTCAGCGACACCGACTCGATGCCCTGGTCCAGCAGCCACTTGGCAAGATCCGGGTGATCGGATGGCCCCTGGCCGCAGATGCCGATGTACTTGCCCTTGTCGCGACAGGCCTTGATGGCCATCGACAGCAGTGCCTTGACCGCGTCGTTGCGTTCGTCGAACAGGTGGGCGATCAGGCCGGAGTCACGGTCCAGGCCCAGGGTCAGCTGCGTCAGGTCGTTCGAACCGATGGAGAAACCGTCGAAGTATTCCAGGAACTGGTCGGCGAGCAAGGCATTGGATGGCAGCTCGCACATCATGATCAGCTTCAGTTCGTCCTTGCCACGCTCAAGGCCGTTGTCCTTCAGCAGCTGTACCACCTGCTCGGCTTCACTGACGGTGCGCACGAAAGGAATCATGATCTGGACATTCTTCAGGCCCATGTCGTCACGAACCTTCTTCAGTGCGGCAACTTCGAGCTCGAAACAGTCGCGGAAATCCTCGCTGATGTAACGTGAAGCGCCACGCCAGCCGATCATCGGGTTCTCTTCATGGGGTTCGAACTGCGAACCGCCGATGAGATTGGCGTATTCATTGGACTTGAAGTCGGACATGCGCACGATCACCGGCTCCGGCGCGAAGGCCGCGGCCAGGGTGCTGATGCCCTCGGCCAGGCGATCCACGTAGAAACCGACCGGGTCGGAGTAACCGCCCATCTGCTTGCGAATGGTGTCCTGCAGGCCTGGATCCATCTTGTCGAAGTTGAGCAGGGCCTTGGGATGCACGCCGATCATCACGTTGATGATGAACTCGAGGCGTGCCAGGCCGATGCCCTTGTGCGGCAGGGCCGCAAAGCTGAAGGCGCGCTCCGGGTTGGCCACGTTCATCATGACCTTGAGTGGAATGTCGGGCATGTTGTCCAGCTCGATTTCCTTTTTCTCGAACTCCAGCTGGCCCTTGTAGATGTAGCCGGTGTCGCCTTCGGCACAGGACACCGTGACATCCACGCCATCGGCGATCTTGTCGGTGGCGTCGCCGCAACCCACGATCGCCGGGATGCCCAGCTCGCGCGCGATGATTGCGGCGTGGCAGGTGCGACCGCCACGGTTGGTGACGATGGCGGAGGCGCGCTTCATGATCGGTTCCCAGTCCGGGTCGGTCATGTCGGTGACCAGGACGTCGCCGGATTCGACGCGATGCATGTCATCGAGGGTGCTCAGCACCTTGGCCGTGCCGGCGCCGATCCGCTGGCCGATGGCGCGGCCTTCGCACAGCACGTCACCCGAATCCTTGAGGTTGTAACGTTCGATGACCTGGCCGGCCCGCGACTGCACGGTCTCCGGGCGGGCCTGCAGGATGTAGAGCTTGCCGTCGTTGCCATCCTTGCCCCACTCGATGTCCATCGGGCGGCCGTAATGCTTTTCGATGGTCACGGCCTGCTTGGCCAGCTCCGTCAGCTCTTCATCGGTCAGGCAGAAGCGGTTGCGATCCTCTTCGGGGACTTCAATCGTCTTGACCGATTTGCCGTGGCCTTCCTCGCCCGAATAGACCATCTGGATGGCCTTGCCGCCAAGATTGCGACGCAGTACGGCGGGTCGGCCGGCTTCCAGCGCCGGCTTGTAGACGTAGAACTCGTCCGGGTTGACCGCGCCCTGCACGACGGTTTCGCCGAGGCCGTAGGAAGCGGTAATGAACACGGCGTCGCGGAAACCGGATTCGGTGTCCAGCGTGAACATCACGCCGGAGCAGCCGACATCCGAACGGCACATGCGCTGCACGCCCGCCGACAGCGCCACGACACTGTGGTCGAAGCCCTGGTGGACACGGTAGGCAATGGCGCGGTCATTGAACAGCGAAGCGAAGACTTCATGCATGGCTTCGATGATGTGGTCCAGGCCTTTCACGTTCAGGAAGGTTTCCTGCTGGCCGGCGAAGGAGGCGTCAGGCAGGTCTTCCGCCGTTGCGGAAGAGCGCACGGCGAAAGAGGCTTCGCCGCCGGCGTCCTTGACCAGTGCCTCGTAGGCCTCGGTGACTTCCTTGCGGAGCTGGTCCGGGAAGGGGGTATCCATGACCCACTGGCGAATCTGCTTGCCGGTTTCGGTCAGCGCCTTGATGTCGTCCACGTCCAGCTTGTCCAGCGCATCATTGATCCGCTTGGCGAGCCCGTCGTGTTCCAGGAAATCGCGGTAGGCCTGCGCCGTGGTGGCGAAGCCGCCCGGCACCGACACACCGGCACCGGCGAGATTGGAGATCATCTCGCCCAGCGAGGCGTTCTTGCCACCGACGCGCTCGACGTCATTCATGCCCAGGGATTCGAAGGGAAGAACGTAGTTGTCCATGCTGCTTTCCAGTCAGTCCAGTTGTCAGGTGCCCCTGGTGAAACCCGGGGGCGGCGGCCGCGCGGCGGCGGGATTCTTCAAAATGCCGGTTTTCCATGTGAACCGGCCTTGCTATGGTTCACTCTCGCCGCTGCGCGATTCCGCGGCGCAAGAATGACCTTCAAGGAGTGCCCGAGCCATGGCTCAAGCGATGGAAAAAGCCCGTACCGTGTTTTTCGTGTCGGATCGGACCGGTATCACGGCCGAAACCCTGGGACACAGCCTGTTGACACAGTTCGACGGGGTCCGTTTCCGGCAGGTGACTGTACCATTTCTCAGCACGGTTGATAAGGCGGAAGCCTTTGTCGAAAGGGTTCGCCAGACGCACCAGGAGGAGGGCGAAAAACCCATTATTTTCAGTACCTTGATTGCTGATGATATCCGCGAACTGGTGGCCGAATCGGAGTGTGTTTTCCTGGATTTCTTCGATGCCTTCATCGGTCCGCTGGAGAAGGAACTGGGGGTCAAGTCCTCGCATACCTCGGGCCGGGCCCACGGCATGCACGACGAGGCCAATTACACCACCCGCATCGATGCCATGAACTTCGCGCTGGCCAATGATGACGGCGTGACCACCAAGAATTACGAAAAGGCGGATGTGATACTGGTCGGCGTATCGCGCTCGGGCAAGACACCCACCTGCCTGTACCTGGCCCTGCATTATGGTCTCTATGCCGCCAATTACCCCCTGACCGAGGAAGAGCTGGAAACCGGCCGGTTCCCGCAGTCGTTGCTGCCGTTTCGCGACAAGCTGTTCGGGCTGACCATCGATGCCGGCCGCCTGCAGCAGATTCGTACCGAGCGTCGCCCGGACAGCCGCTATGCGTCGGCAGGGCAGGTGAACCTGGAGCTCAGGCAGGCAGAGAACATGTTCCAGACCACCAACGTGCCATTCACCAACACCACCAACTCCTCTATCGAGGAAATCGCCACCACCATCATCCACGAGACGGGCATAAAGCGCCGCTTTTTCTGAATACCCGCCGCGGGCTGGCAGTCAGGCTGGCGGCAGCTGCTGTGCTATATTCGGCCCATGTTGATCGATACCGGACAAAGCCGACTCGACTGGGTCAAGCCCCGTTCCTTCAAGGGCTTGATGGCCCTGTACGAGAGCAATTACCGGCGGCTGGGCAAGCTGCTGGGGAATCGCCGGGCGCTGCCTGACGAGGCGGTATCGGCCGTGCGCGACGACCTGGACCTGCACCTCCGGGTCGAAGAGCAGACACCGTACACGACCACCTTTCGCCTGACCTACCGCTTTGGCGAGGATGGCAGCGGCGAGGCCGATCCCGACCTGCAGGTCCGTATCTACCACGACGTGCAGGTGGCCGAGGTGCTGTCCTGCAAGCCGACGCACCGACATCACATGTTGAAGCGCTTCGATGCCCGCGGCCAGAACGAGCTGGCCAGTCGCTGGCAACGCAACCTGTTGTTGAACAAGTGGCTGGAGTACTGCCTCGAGCGCGGCCACTCCTTCGATTTCTAGGCATCCGGGATGCTCATCAAGGCTGGTCGGCAATGAGCGACAAGGACACTGCACAAAAGGAAAATGCAATGGACGCCAAGGTCCGCAAGGCCGGCAAGGATGATCCGCAGCAGCAACTGCTGCAGTTGTTCGAAAAGCGCAACGAGCTCAAGCGCGACTTCGGCAAGACGCTGGACGAACTGGAAGCGTTGAAGGCCGAGCACGAACAGCTGCGCCAGCTCCATGACGAGCAGAGCAGTCGCCTGCAGGGTGTGGAAGAAGTCCTGCTCGATGAGACCCGTTGCCAGAATGCCGTCATCTATTATCGTTTCCGTGCGCTGCATGACCATTGCCGCTCGCTGCTGGAGGAACGCAAGCGGGCGCTGATCGAGAAATTCGAAACACTCGAGCGTGACAAGCAGGTAAAGGAATTCCAGGCTCATGCTGCCGAGGAGCAGAAGCAACTGGAGAAGAAATTCGAACTGCTGGACGAAATGCACGGTGAAGCGAAGGCGGAGGTGGAAAGCCTGGAAAAGGCAATTGCCGCCAGCCAGCAGCTCTGGCATTTCTTCAAGCGCAAGAAGCTGAATGCCGCCCTTGCAGATGCACGCGAAGCGCTGGCTCCGGTTGCCGAAAAGCACGAGAAGACCCGGCTGGAGCTGCAGCGGGTCAAGGATGGGGAGCCACCTGAGTACAAGGGCCTCGGTCCGAAGTCGAAACGCGAGATCAATTTGCAGCTGATTGCGCTGGCCCAGTACCTGGTCGTGCAACTGATGGAGAACGACTTCTCGCGGCGTGCCCGCATGGTGCAGGTCAAGTCACCGGATGAATGCAATTTCGGCAGCAACGAGGAATGTCTCGCGTTGCAGAAGCCGATTCGAGATGCGATCCGGCGAGTTCAGGAAGACGACAAGCGGGCAGAGAAGCTCCAGCGCCGCTTGAGTCACCTGCGCGAGAACGTGCGATTTGAAGGCAATGGCGACACCCTGCCGCCGGTCGGGAATTTTGCCAAGCTGCAGCTCAACTTCGTCAGTGCGTCCAGTGCGGATCACATGCAGGTGGGTGGCTCGGAAATCGAGCTCAACGTGATCGAGGAGTCCTACTGGGATCTGCCGGAATTGCTGCTCGATTGAACTGGCGGCCGGCCCGGGTGAGACGGGCCGCCAATCCTGTCATGTCCTGATCAACCGTTCCCCGTACCAGCCTGCGCAATCGCCGTCAGGCGCCGCAGCGTGGTGACCCGCGCCTTGTTGAGCGCCCGCGCACTCCACTGGCCCAGGTCATCGAGCATGGCGTAGATGGTCGGCAGCATGGCCAGGCTGACAATGGTCGAGAACAGCAGTCCACCGATGATGGCGCGAGCCATGGGGAAGTAGGGCGGGCCGTCGCCACCCAGCTGGGTGTTGCCGACGGCCAGCGGGATCAGTCCGAGCACCGTGGTCGCCACTGTCATCAGGATGGGTCGCAGGCGGTCGGTGGCGCCTTGCAGGATGGCCTCGCGACGCTCCATGCCTTCCTTTCTCAGGTTGTTGATGTGATCCAGCATCACGATGCCGTTGTTCACCACCACACCCATCAGGATAAGGATGCCGATCATGGCCATCAGGTCGAAGATCGTGCCGCTCAGCCAGAACAGCCAGAAAATGCCCAGTACCGAGAAGAAGATGCCGGAGATGATCGCCAGTGGCTGCAGCAGTTTTTCGAACAGCGCGGCCATGACGATGAAAATCAGCATCAGCGCCAGCAGGAAGTTGGTTGCCATCTGGTTTTCGGTCTGCTGGGCTTCGTCGAAAGCGCGGCCAAAGCTCCACTGGTACCCCTCGGGCAGCGACAGTGCGCTAAGCTGGCGCTGCAGCTTCGGCCGGATGTCGAACATCGTCACGTCCTTGGCAAGGCCGACATCTATCTTCAGGTTGGTGGCACGATTGGATCGGCGGATTTCCGCCGGACCATCAACCAGGCGAATGCTCGCGATGGACGAAAGCAGGACCTCTTCGCCGGCGGCATTGTAGATCGGCAGCGAGTACAGCTCTGCCAGCGACTGTCGATCGTCCTCACTGAACTCGAGCCGGATATCGATCTCGCCCTGGCCGCCGCGGAACTGCCGCAGGTTCTGGCCGCGCATCGCTGTCGAAATGGTTGTTGCGACAGCGCGGGAATCGAGGCCGAGACGCTGGGCCTTGGCCCGGTCTACGACAACCTGGATCTCTCGGCTGGTGCCCTCCGTGTCCAGGCTCACTTCGGTAATGCCTTCGATGCCCTGCATGGCCCTGCGGAAATCCTCCGACAGTTCCATCAGCGTTTCGCTGGACTCGCCACGAAGGTAGATCGCCAGACCTTCCGACGCGCCACTCCGCTGGCGATTGAAACTGTACTTGCCGATCGCAATCTGTGGCAGGTTTTCGATCAGTTCATCGCGAATGGCCTTGGAGCTGCGCTTGGCTTCCTCGTCCTCGGTGAGGATCAGCGTGATGCGCGCGAAACCGGCCTGCATCCAGCTGTAGACGGAATCGATTTCGTAACGTTCCTTGTTGGCGAACAGGTATTCCTCGACACGCGTGATGTTCTCTTCCACGACCTCCAGCGAGTAGGTGCCGTTCACTTCGATATTGATGTTCAGCTGGCGCGACTCTTCTTCCGGGAACATGTCCTTCTTGACCTGTCCCATCGGTACCATCGACACGGCGACGATCAGCGCGATGATCAGTGCCGATGCCCAGCGGTGCACCAGTGTCCAGTCGAGCATGTTGCGATAGCGCTTCTTCAATCGCTCCATTCTCGAGGTGGTTTCATCCGGTGCAGGCACGTCGATTCGGGCTGCGATCATCGGAATCATGGTCAATGCCAGTGCCAGCGAGCCGATCAGGGAAAATATGATGGTGACGGCGACATGGCCCAGGAAAATCGTGATGTTGCTCGCTTCGCCAAAGACCACTGGCAGGAAGACAATGATGGTCGTCAGCGTGCCGGCAAACACGGCGGTTGCAACTTCCTTGGTGCCTTCCAGTGTTGCACCCATGGGATCACCCGGCATCTTCTGCTTGTAACGAAAGATGCTTTCCGAAACGACGACAGCGTTGTCCACCAGCATGCCGACGGCCAGCATCAGTCCCATCAGCGACAGGATATTGAGGCTGACGTCGAGGAAGTACATTGCTGCCAGGGCAATGGTGAGCGAAAACGGGACGGCCAGCGTGACCATCAGCGTGACTGACAGCTGGCGCAGGAACAGGAACAGCACGATAAGCGAGAACAGGGCGCCGATCAGGCCGGCATTCACGAGGTCCTTCAAGGAGGAGGTGACACCCTCGGCCTGGTTGCCCATGGTGAAGATGGTGATGCCTTCCATTTGCGGCAGCTTGGAAATTTCCTCGATCTCGTTCATCACCCGCTCGGTCACGGCCACCATGTTGGCACCGGATGCCTTGCGAATTTCGAGGCTTACTGCATAGGTGCCATCGAGATGCCGGCTGTAGTCCTTCTCGCGTTCGGTCATGATGACGTCGGCGATGTCCGAGAGTCGCACGCCACGGGACACGATGACGTTGCGTATGTCATCCAGTGAACGATATTCGCCGATCGGATGTACCAGCAGTCGCCGGCCATTGCTGGTGATCTTCCCGGCGGTTACGGAAAAATTGTCTGCGGCCAGCTGGGCTGACAGGTCGTTGAGATTGACGTTGTAGGCGGCAACGCGATCGGCATCGAGTTCGATGCGGATTTCCGGAGGTTCGACGCCACCGAGGTCGACCTGCGACACGCCCTCGAGACGCTCCAGGCGGCGCTTCAGGTTGCGGTTCAGGAGGTCGTAAGCACCCTCAAGGTCGCGATTGGCGCTCAATCGCAATTGAAGTATGGGCGCGTCGGACGTCACGAACTTGAAGACATTGATGCGACGCAGGTCGTCTGGCAGTTCGTTCTTGATGGCGTCGAGCTTGTCGCGCACCTCGACGCTTTTCACGCCGACATCGGAATCCCAGCCGAAGAAGACGAAAACCTGGGCGGAATCGCGCCGCGAAGTGGACTGCATGCGCTCGATGCTGCCCATGGTAGCCACCACTTCCTCGATGGGGCGGGTGATCAGTCGCTCGACTTCCTCTGGCGACGAGCCCTGGTAGGGCGCCTGGATGAACAGCCCCGGGAATTCGACCTCCGGGAAGAACTCCAGCGGCAGCAGGCGCGAGGCAATGACGCCGACCACGAACATGCTGACAAACACCATCACCGTGGTGACGGGACGACGCATGGCAATACGGGTTATCTCCCACATGGTCGTTTCCTCAGGCCTGCCGCTCGGGAAGGATGCGCTTGCGATCGATGACCGCATACATCACCGGGATGACGACCAGTGTCAGCAGCGTCGAGAAGACCAGGCCGCCAATCACGGTGATTGCCATGGGCGTGCGAATCTCCGAGCCTTCGCCAAGGCCGATGGCCATGGGAAGCAGGCCTAGCGCAGTCGTCAAGGTGGTCATGATGATGGGCCGCAGGCGCGCATGGCCTGCTTCGATGATGGCACTGACCTTGTCCATGCCGCCCAGGCGTAACTGGTTGATCATGTCCACCAGCACGATGGCGTTGTTGACCACGATGCCCGCCAGCATGATGAGACCGATGAATACCACCACGCTGATGGTCGAGTTGGTCAGCAGCAGTGCGAAGATCGCACCGGTCAGCGCCAGCGGAATGGTGAACAGGATGACAAACGGGTGCAGCAGGGATTCGAACTGCGAAGCCATCACCAGGTAGACCAGGAAGATTGCCAGCAGCAGCGCGAACTGCATGGATTCGAAAGCAATCTTCATGTCTTCGCTCTGGCCCGTGACTGTCGCGGTCAGCTGCGGCGGTATGGCCATGTCATCGAGAATCGCGTTGACTTCGGTAACGGCAGCGCCCAGGTCGCCATAGCCGAGGTTGGCGGTAATCAAGGCGATCCGCTGCTGGTTGGCCCGACGGATTTCGGAGGGGCCGAGCCCCACCTCGATATCGGCCACCGCCGACAGCGAAACCGGTCGTGCCGACTGCGGGTTGACGATCAGGCGGCTGATTTCATCCACCGATGCGCGCTGGTCTTCCTGCGTGCGAATCAGCACGTCGATCTTGCGATCTCGCCAGGTGTAACGCGTGGCAACGTCGCCACGGATCTTGGTCACGATGCGATTGGCAATGTCGCTGACGTTCAGTCCGAGCTGGGCCGCACGTTCATGGTCGAAATTGATCTGCACTTCGGGGGCACCGATCTGCAGGGTATTCTTGATGTCGGAAAAGCGATCGTTTTCGCCCATGCGGCGTACAAGTGCATCACTGGTCCGTTTCAACTGGTCGATGTCATAGCCGCTGATCTCGATTTCCAGCGGTGTATCGAACGTGAACAGTGCCGGTCGTCCGAATTTGTACTCCAGTCCGGGAACGGTATTCAGGACGCGTCGCAGCTGGTCGATGCTGGCTTCTTCCTGTTCAGGACCGAGCGCACCCTTCAGCACCACATTCAGCTTGCCGGCATTTTCGCCTGCATCGATGGGACTGGCATCGAGGCGGTTACCGGTGCCCGCGACCGAATAGGTTGTTGCAATCTGCTGCTGTTCGCGCGCGGCGGCACCGAGGCGTTGCATCACGGCATCGGTCTCCTCCAGGGGCGAGCCCGGCGGCAGCTTGACTTCGGCGTGGTACTCACCCTGGGAAAGCTGCGGAATCAGCTCGACGCCCAGCATGGGAATCATCGCAATGCTCACGGCGAACGTGGTGAAGGCAGTGCCAAGCACGGTGAACCGGTTGTTCAGTGCCCAGCGCAGCAGGCCCGGGTAGCCGTCGTCCATGCGCTGGTAATAGCGCTGGAATCCTGCGACCGGATAGCGCATTGGAATGCCGATGATGACCACCAGCAATCGCCAGGCCGACAACAGCAGCTTGAACAGCAGGTAGATGACACCGGCGAAAAACATGCCGACGAGACGGAAGGGCAGGCGGATCCAGCGCCCGAAGCCACGCTCCTGGCGATGTGCCTGCCAGAGCCCCGTGACCGGGTGCAGCGCCTGGTCCTGTTCCACTTCCGACAGGGGACGGGTGCGGATGGCAGAAAGCATCGGGATCAGGGTCAGCGCGACTACCAGCGAGAAGGCCAGTGCAAAGGTAACCGTCAGGGACTGATCACTGAACAGCTGTCCGGCAATGCCCTGTACGAATACCAGCGGAAAGAACACGGCGATGGTTGTCAGCGTGGACGCGAAGATCGCCATGCCGACTTCGCTGGTGCCCTCACGCGCTGCCTTCTCGTTGTCCTTGCCCATGCCGCGATGCCTGGCGATGTTTTCCAGCACCACGATGGCGTTGTCGACCAGCATGCCGACGGCAAGCGCGATGCCGCCGAGCGACATGATGTTCAGGGAAACGCTGTTGAAATACATCATGATGAAGGTCGCGATGACCGACACCGGGATGCTGACCGATATGATCAGCGTGGCCCAGATGTTTCGCAGGAAGAAGAAAATCACCAGCGCTGCCAGCAGGCCGCCGATCACGGCAGCATTGACGACCTCGGAGATCGCCTGGGAGATGAAGACCGACTGGTCATAGACCTTGGTCAGGTCGTACTGCTCGGGAAGCTTGCGTTTTACGCTGGCAACCCGGCGAGCCACATCTTCCGCCACCTTGACGGTATTCGCGTCGCCTTCCTTGTACAGCGCGACCTCGACAGCTTCCTCGCCGTTGATGCGCGTGATGGCTTCCCGTTCCTTGTAGCCTTGCCGAACGGTAGCGATGTCGCGCAGGTAGATGGTGCGATCATCGGTGGTCGTGATGATGGCATTCTGCATCTCCTCGATGGAGGTGAATTCGTTGATTGTCCGTACCAGGTATTCCTGGTTGCCATCCTCGAGGCGACCACCGGAGAGATTCACGTTTTCCGCGCGCAGCCTGGCAGCAACCGTCTCGATCGGAATCTGCAGCTGGGCGAGTCGGGTCTGGTCGACCAGTACCTGGATCTCATCTTCGAGGCCGCCGCTGATTTTCACGGCAGCAACACCGTCGATCGACTCGAGATCCTTTTTCAACTGTTCGTCGGCATAGCGACGCAGCTGCTTGAGACGATCCTCGGGAGAAATGTCGCTGGACTGGTCGGACTTCACGGCAAAGCCGTAGCGCAGCACGGGGTCGGAGGAGGGGTCGAAGCGCAGCAGGACCGGTTGCTCCGCATCGAGCGGCAGGGTCAGGATGTCGAGCCGATCCCTGATATCGACACCGGCGAAGTCCATGTCCGTGCCCCAGGCGAATTCAAGCGTGACGTCGGACTGGCCGGTTCGCGATACCGAAGTGACGCGACGCACGCCCTTGATGATGCCGACGGCTTCTTCGATCGGCTTGGTGATCAGGTTTTCGATTTCCTGCGGCGCCGCACCGGTCAGCTCGGTCCTGACGGTGATGGTCGGATAGGACAGTTCCGGCAGCAGATTCACGCTCAGCCTGTCCTGGGACACGAAGCCGAAGACCATGACGGCCACGGTGAACATCAGGATGGTGACGCGGCGGCGGGTCGCAAAGTCGACGATTTTCATGGGGCTTCAATGCTTCCTGGTAATTGTTCTTTTATCCGGGCGCCCGAGTCCGGGCCGTTGAAACCGGGAGTACTTGCTTCAGATGACGTCTTTCGGCATGAAGATCACAGGCTGGAAGCCGTCGATTTCACGCGCCATCTCGGCCTCGATGGGTTCGATTTCGAGGACCCGCTCGCACATCTTCTCTGCCTGCGCTTCGAGTTCGGCAGCCTTTTCTTCGGTTTTCGCTTCGAACTCGTCCATGTCGGCGCCGGTAAACACCGAAACGATGGCTTCGGTTGCGGTGGAGATGCCGAAGGCCGTGGCATCGCCGACGAGGTCGAAGACATCATCCTGTACGCGACGGAAGACGCGCCGGTAATCCCCGGCGAGTTCTCGCCCGCGTGCGGTCAATTCAAGGGACTTTCCTTTGTAGATGACATCGTCGTCGGCAGTGATGATCAGCATCTCTTCATGGTCGATGTCGATGTAGAGGTCGCCATTGTCGAAGTCGAAGGTGACGGAGTTGTGGCCGGTCGCCTTTTCAAGGCGGTCATCGCAGACGTTGTTGTTGTCGAAATCATAGTGCACTTCGTCATGGTCATGATGACCGGCCAGCGCAGCCGGACTTGTCGCAAGGCCGATGCCCACCAGGACTGCTGTCGTGAATGAAACCGTGTTGTTGCGTGTGCGGCTGTTCATGCTTCGCTCCCCTGTTTCTGCAGTGTGCCGTCAGGCCTTCAGTCGGCCGAGGCAACCTTGGTTTCGGCTTCTTCCGCGCCCGCAGGGTCGTTCTGGGGCATGGATTCACCGATGACGGCCACCTTGGCGCCATCTTTCAAGGCGTTCTGGCCGACAGTGACGATTTCGTCACCCGGTTCGAGACCTTCGAGAATTTCGATGGAGCCGTTGTTGATGTAGCCGGTCTTCACGGTACGCATGGTGGCCGTGCCGTCGTTCACGATGAACACCGATTGCTTGGCGTCCTCGGTAAGGATGGCATTGCGAGGTGCGAGCACGGCATCCTGGTGAACGTCATAGATGATGTTGACGCGGCCGAACATGCCTGGCTTCAGCAGGCGCTGTTCGTCACTGACCGCAACAGTCACGGTGAACGTGCCCGTGGTGGCGTCAACGACCGGGCTGACGCGGTCGATCTCGCCCTGGAATACCTGGTCGGGCAGCGAGTCGACGCGAATCTGCGACAGCTGGCCATCCTTCAGCTTGAACAGTTCGCGCTCCGGCACATAGAGCTTGGCCAGCAGCGGATCGTAATCCGTGACGCGGAAGGTAATGGCATTTTGCTGGACCAGGTTGCCGATCTTGATGAAGCGTTCGGCGACCAGGCCATCGAAGGGCGCCCGGATTTCGGTGTACTGCAGCTGCAGGCGTGCGAGTTCCAGGTCGGCGCGCATGGACTCGACGTCATAGCTCAGCCTCTCATAGGCCTCGCCGCTGACCAGCTGGCGCTCGTAGAGTTCCTTGTTGCGCTGGTACTCCTGCTCCAGCTTGCGGAGGTTGGCCTCGGCGCGCTGCACTTCAAGCCGCAGGCGATCATCATCGAGGCGCGCCAGTACCTGGCCGGCGACCACGGTGTCACCCTGTTCGACAAAAATTTCCTCGACCAGGCCGCTGACACGGGCAACCACTTCGGCGTCCTGCTCCGATTCCAGGGTGGCGGTGCCGGAATAGGCGGCACTGACATCGCCGCGCTTGACCAGCGCGGTCTCGACCGGAACGCTGACTTCCTTTTCTTCATCCTTGTCCGCACCGCGCTTGCCACCGGGGCCTCCCGGACCGCAGGCCGCAAGGCCGAACAGGATGATGAGCGGCAGAACGGTGATTCGCGCAATTTTCTGATTCATTTCCGTAGTCCTCGATAGCGACGGAACTTATGACACGTTGCCCTGCAAAACATTCCCCTTCAGAAGGAAAAAAACCGGGTATTTGCTGAGCCATTTATCATGCTAGTGTTGTAGAGAAGTATAACACCAAAATACAGGGCTGCAAGTCGGATCGAGAGAAACTTGAAGAGAATTCACAACTTATTGATTTATTTAAAGAAAAACCCTGGCATGCCAGGGTTTCTCGTGGGGATGAAGCGCGGAACGAGGCTCAGGGGCGAGCGCTAGCCAGGGACTCGGTCCGATGCGGCGGCATCAGCTCGGCCAGGTAGTCCGCCATGATCCGGGCAGCCTCGTGGCGGATGACGTCGTACTCGCGGTCCTCTTCGGCAGCGTCTTCCAGGGAGTCGACGGCGTCCAGTCCACGTGCGGCTCGACGGGCATTGAGCCGTTCCAGGGCAGCGGCTTCACGCTGGTCTCGCTCCAGGCGGCGTTCCTTGAGGTTCAGGGAGACGGTTTGCTGGGCGCGAAGCGCGCGCTGGGCTTCGATATCGCTCACATAGGCCTGGAACACGGCATCTTCGGACTGGCGCTCGGCGATGCGCTGGCGTACCTCCGGCAGTAGGTCAAGGGCAGGCACCCGGACTTCCTGGATGCCGTCGGCAGCCGGGATCTCGTCCCAGGGCAGGGCCGTCGGCTGGGCGCTTTCACCGAAATCCTCGGGATCGATGGGCGAGGGCAGGGTGATATCCGGCACGACGCCACGGTGCTGGGTGCTCGAGCCCGTTACCCGGTAGAACTTGCCGAGGGTCATCTTCAGCTGACCGAGATCGGCCTGCGTGTTGATTTCCATCTGGTGGCGGTTGAGCGGGAACAGGGTCTGCACCGTGCCCTTGCCGTAAGTGGTGCTGCCGACGACCAGTCCACGACCATAATCCTGGATCGCACCGGCAAAGATCTCGGAAGAGGAGGCGCTGAAGCGATTGACCAGTACCACCAGCGGCCCATCCCAGGCCACGCCGGCGTCCAGGTCTTCCTGGATTTCCAGGCTTCCAAGGGTGTTCTTGATCTGCACCACCGGGCCGCGGTCGATGAACAGGCCCGTCAGGTCGGTCGCTTCGTTCAGGAGGCCGCCACCGTTGTTGCGCAGGTCGATGATCAAGCCATCCACACCGTCTTCCGACAACTGTTCGATCAGCTTGCGTACATCACGGGTGGTGCTCCGATAGTCGTCCAGTCCCATGTCGCGAGCCCGCGTGTCCTGGTAGAAAGTCGGAATCTCGATGACGCCGATGCTGGCTTCGCCACCGCTGCGCGGAATCGTGATGGTTTCGGCCTGGGCGGCCTGTTCTTCCAGCTGGATTTCGCTGCGGGTCAGCTGGATGACCGTTTCGTCACCGCCTGGCGCACGGCCTGCGGGCAGGACCTGCAGGCGGACCACGGAGTCCTTCGGGCCACGAATCAGGTCCACGACATCATCCAGGCGCCAGCCGACGACATCGACCAGCTCGCCATCGTCCTGGCCGACTGCCGTAATGCGGTCGTCCGGGTCCAGCTTGCCACTCTTTTCGGCCGAGCCGCCCGGCAGCAGGCGCACGATCTTGACGTATTCGCCATCGGCCTGCAGCGAAGCGCCGATACCCTCATAGGACAGGCTCATGCGAATCCGGAACTCTTCCGAGTCACGCGGCGAGAAGTAGGTGGTATGCGGGTCCAGCATGGTGGCGTAGGCATTGATGAACAGGTCGAACACGTCCTCGCTGTTCACCTGCATCACCCGTCGTCGGAAATTGTCGTAGCGCGTGCTCAGCGTGTCGGCTGCTTCTTCCCAGCTCTTGTTCGACATCAACAGGCCGATGGCCTCGTTCTTGATGCGCTTGCGCCAGTAGTCGTCCAGTTCCTTTTCGGTGGCGGCCCATTCGACATTGCTGCGGTCGAACGTGAAGGATTCCTCGACGGTGAAGTCGGGACGGGTCTGCAGCAGCGCATCGATCTTCTCGATACGGGCCAGCACCTTGTTGCGGAAGGCGCCATAGATTTCGTAGGCAGGCTCGGTGCGCCCGTCCTTCAGTGCATCGTCGAGTTCCAGGCGATACTTGTCGAAGTCGGAAACATCTTCTGCCGTGAAGTAGACCCGGGACGGGTCCAGGACTTCGAGAAAGCGATTGTAGAAGGCCTCGGACAGGCCGTCGTCCAGGCTCGGTGCATTGAAGTGGTAATTCGCTGCATAATACCGCGCGATCAACTGCTCGATGATGCCCTGCTGCGGTTGTGGCTGCAGTTCCGGCAGGCCTGCGGCACTGTTGCTGTCCGCCGGCGTGCCGGCCAGGGATGGCAGGCTCGCAGACAGGCTCAGCGTGACAACGGCGCTGGCCAGCGCGGTATGCAGGAATTTTCTGGAAGCGGCGGCTATCGTCATTATCGGAAGAACCTTCTGGCATGAAGCGGTTGAGACAAGGCCCGGGAGGCCGGGCGGGCGAGACATCGCCCTTGACGAGTTTGAACATAACCGGGAACAGGAGTTCCTTCAAACCCTTCCTGCGCGAACTGCGATGAGGTGCACTGCATGCGACCGATTACCGTCCTGAACGCGATCCTGCTGGGGTCTTTCCTGGCCCTGTTTCTCGGAACAGCGGTAACCCTGTTCATTTTTGCCCTTATCGGGCCGGAAGCGCCCAGCATCAAGGGCGAATTCGGCCCACTGAGCATTTACTGTGGAATTTTCTTCGTCCTGACGCTGGCCTGTGCGGCCAGTTTTCTCGGTCATCTCAAGAAGCGGCCCTGGCGCTGGCTGGCGCAGGCGGTCGAGCTTGTCGGGCTGGCTGCGGCAATCTGGTACTTCCTGCCCTAGCTGTGGTCGCCCGGGCTTGGCGAGGCATCAGCCCTTGCTGTCCAGGAATTCCCGGTAGAGGTCGACCAGCATGTCATTCACCTGTCGCTCGAATGCGGCTCGCTCCGTATCCCCCAGGGGGTGCAGGCTGTCCGGCAGCTGGCGGGCAAGGGTGCTGGCGAGGTCGATGGCCTCGGGAGCGGCGGCTCCCATGCGTTGCCAGCTGCGATAGTCACGGCCCCGCTGCCGCCACGCCTGCCAGTCGGCATCCTGCAGGCCGGCATCATCGGCAAGCTTGAACATCTCTGCGAGGGTGTGCTGGCGTGCACTGGCGAGCAGTTCCCGAATCGCGGCTTGCAGTTCGTCGGCGCGTGCCATGCGCGCGTCAGGCGCCTTGTGGCGATTCGTTTTCGATGCGCTCTACCTTGAAGTTCATCCAGGCGTAGGCGCCGGCGAGCAGCGGATTGACGATGTTGAAGAAGCAGTAAGGCAGGTAGACCAGGGTCGGTACGCCCAGCGTGCCGGCCATGTAGGCGCCACAGGTGTTCCAGGGAATCAGGGGCGAGGTGATCGTGCCGGCGTCTTCAAGCGCCCGTGACAGGTTTACCGGAGTCAGTCCGCGGCGACGGAACTCGAGACGGTAGAGGCGGCCAGGCAGCACGATGGCGATGTACTGGTCGGCCGCGATCAGGTTGCAACCAAAGCTGGTCAGCAGCGTCGTGAGGATCAGCGAGCCGGTGCCGTGAACCATGGTCAGCGCGGCATTCAACAGCTTCTTCAGGATGCCGGTGGTTTCCAGCACGGCGCCGAAGGTCATGGCACAGAGCACCAGCCAGATGGTGTTCAGCATGCTTTCCATGCCACCGCGGCTGAGCAGGGCATCGACGGCGGCGTTGCCGGTGTCGGAGGAAAAGCCGGCGAACAAGGCGGTCCACACGCCGGACAGCAGGGCCATGCCGGTAGCGAGATCCTCGCGTGCTGCCGTGCGAATGACCTCGTCCGCCTGGAAGGCTGCTGCGAACAGGCCACCCACCAGCGCGCCGATCATCATGGTCGGGAACGCCGGCATCTTCCGGAAAGCCATGTAGATCACGAGAAACAGCGGTATCAGCATGTGAATGCCGAGATTGAAGTTTGCCTGCAGGACCTCGGTCATGTTGGAAAATTCGGCATCGGCAACACCGACCGATTCCGAGAGCCCGACCATGGTGAACAGCACGAGGGCGATCAGCATGCTGGGCACCGTCGTCCACATCATGTGGCGGATGTGATTGAACAGCTCGCTGCCGGCGACGGCAGGTGACAGGTTGGTGGTGTCTGACAACGGCGACATCTTGTCGCCGAAGTAGGCGCCGGAAATGATGGCGCCGGCGGTAATGGCCGGCGACAGGCCCATGGCGCTTGCAACACCGATCAGCGCAATACCGAGGGTGCCGGCCACGGTCCAGGAGCTGCCGATGGACAGTCCGACCAGGGCGCAGATGACCAGGGTGCTGGGATAGAAGATGCTGGGGTTCAGCCAGTTCAGGCCATAGTAAATCAGGGTCGGCACGGTGCCGGACAGCATCCAGGTACCGATCAGGGAGCCCACGGCCAGCAGGATCAGCACCGCCCCCAGCGAGACCGAAATGCCGTGCACGATGCCTTCTTCGATGGTTTTCCAGGTGATGCCGTTCTTGATGCCGATGATGGCCGCGATGCCGGCACCCAGCAGCAGGGCGATCTGGTTGGCGCCGTAGCTGGAATCGGCACCGTACAGGTAGACCGAGCTGGCCAACAGCGCGATCAGCGCGATCACGGGTATCAGCGCGTCCAGCATGGACGGCTCGCGATGGGTGGCCTCGGTCATGGGTGCTCCACTGGCTGTTCTGTCGTTTTCAGGTAAGGCAACGCCGGACACCTGTGGCATCCGGCGTCAGGCAAGCGAATCGGCTTTACAGCAGCTTGAAGCGTACGCCGCCCCCGCCGCGCTCGCTCTTGCGACGACGACGCATGCGCGAATGCAGTTCCTTGCGCTTGCCATCCAGCCAGTCGGCACGCGCCATGCCGGACTTGCCGGTACGCTTTTCCTCGCGGCTGCGGTAGTTGCAGAAATCGGCATAGGCTTCGATTTCATGCTTCAGCTCGCGCACCATCAATTCGACCATGATGGCGTCATCGAGGAAGCCGAAACCCGGGGTGGAGTCCGGAATGAGATCTTCCGGATCGCAGAAGTAGGCCAGTGCCGACAGCACGCGGTCGCGATCGGCTCCGCCCAGGCCCCAGCCCTCGTCCTGCAGCATCTCGATCATGTACTTGAGCTGCATGAGGCGGTCATGAATGAAATCCGGTGTCTTGGCATCTTCGACTTCCTGGAGAAGACCTTCCGCTGCCTCGATGATTTCTTCCTCGCCGGCATCCTTGGCCAGCTGTTTCGCACTGCTGGCAATTTTCTTGAAATGCTTGAGATCGCGTTCGCTGAGTTCGAACTGGATACGAAGACTCATGATGATTCCTGCCCTGTATATAAAGGTGTGCTGGCATCCAGGCAGACCCGGCTGCTGGCGGTTTTTCAACGATGCTATCGGCGGGGCGCAGTCAGGTCAATTGATGGCTAAAATCTCGCCGTCAGCGCCGACGGCGCGGACCATCCCACCAGCGGAAATCCTGTTCGTTGGCCCGGTACCAGGCAATGAAGTCCTGGATGGTGTCGGCGGACTTGTTGAGCGCCCGGCTGTCGTTCGTTTCGACGGCCTGGATCATGCGCCCCAGCGCACGCTGGAAGTTCAATCTCAGTCGTGGTTGCAGCCCCGGATGCAGCTTGTCGAGTACCTGATCATCGACCTGGGCCGCGGCGATATGGGCACGGCGAAGTTCGGTCAACGCCTTGTCGACGTTGTCCGGGTTCGGGTCCGAGAGCAGGCTTCCGGCCGCATTGGTGGCTTCGATGGCGTCGAGCAGTCGCTGGCCATTGCTGATTTCCCGGTCGGACCACTGCAGGCCCTTGCTGCAGCCTGCAATCAGCAACAGGGTGCAGGTGAGCGCGAGAAGCGGTCGCAAATTGACAATATGTCGCATCACCACAGTATAAACACCTTGCGAAGCTGACAGAAATCGCGAAAACGTGACTCTATTTGTACTTGAAGCAGGCGACTTGTCCTATCCTTGTCACACTTTGACAAGGATGGAAGGAAACGATGGCGACGTACCTGGTTAGCTGGGACCCGACCAAGTGGGACTGGCGCAGCATCAAGGATCAATCTGACCAAGCGAAGCGGGGTGCTCCGATCGAGCGCACCTGGTCGTGCGGTTCGGCGCGTCGCATTTTCAATGGTGATGTCGTTTACTTCCTTCGCCAGGGGCGCGAACCGCGTGGCCTGTTTGCACGCGGCGTGGTCACGCGTGGTTCCTACGAAGCGACCAACCCGGATGTGCAGGATGCCAATCGCGGGCGGCCGACGCTTGTCATCGACATCAAGTTCACGGAGCTGGTCAACGGATCCACCGAAGTGGTCGTGCCACGACCGTTGTTGAAAGGCGGACTGCTGGGCAAGTTTGTCTGGGATATCCGCGAATCCGGCGTGAAGATTCCCGAGGATGTCGCCACGCAGCTCGAGAATGTCTGGTTCAAGCAGATCCCCAAGTTCGGCTACTCGACGGACATGGCGGCCCGCCCCAAGGCCACCGAAGCCAGGGCGAAATCCGAGAAGACACAGCCACCGCCGGAAGAAGCGCCCGCCGTGAAGAGCAAGGCACAACCCGCTGCAACGCCGGCAGGCGTTACCGATGCGGAGCGCGAGAAGCTCAAGGCGGATCGCGAAGCACGGCTGGCGCGCATGAAAATGCGCGACAAGAAGAAGCCGGAACCGGTGGAGCCCGAGCCCGAACCGATTTCGGAGGACGAGCGCAATCGCATCCTGGTCGAGAACTATTTCGTCATGCTGGATGCCGAGTTGCAAGGCGAGCTATACAGCAAGGCCGACCATCGCAATCGCATCTCCAAGGAAACCGGCTTGAACGACGAGTCCGCCATCGATGCCCTGCAGCAGGATATCAGTGCCGTGCTGGCAGAGGCGGGCCTGCCCTTTGCCGATGCCTTCCCGCCGCAAAAAGCACCGTCCCCGAAAATCGAAAAGGCAGTGCACATATTCATCGAGGAGAATCCTGAGATCGTCGAAGCCTTGTGGCTGGATCCCGAGGACGCCGGCAAGTCGGTGCCCGTCGAACTCGACGAGCCGAAGCTGCGATGGAAGAAAGTACCGGAGGCAAGTGGTTTCAGGCCACGTAAGCTCGAAGGCTGGCAGCCAGCCGCCGTGGCCGATGTCGATTTCCGCTTGCGCGAACATCGCGCTACCCAGCTTTCGTCGGCCGGCGAGCGCTTTGTGCTGGCCTTTGAACGCGCGCGCCTGCGCGAGCTCGGGCTCAAGGACAAGGCGAAGGGTGTGATGTGGCAGACCCAGACGTTTGGCGAGTCCTTCGGTTACGACATCCTGTCGTTCAACGATGATGGCAGCGACCGGCTCATCTGCGTCAAGACCACGAATTACGGACCGTATTTTCCTTTCACCTTGCTGCAGCGGGAAATAGAGCTGGCCGAATCTCACCCGGAGAACTTCTATCTCTATCGCGTCTTCCAGTTCAGCAGGGGTGCGCGCCTGTTCATTCTCAATGGGCGCGAAATGCTGACCAAGTTCAAGGAACCGGTCGCTTTCCGCTTCTGGAGTTGAGAGTTTTCTCGTTCCCGCTGCTGGGGTAGTCTTCTGGCATCGCAGATGTCGGAGAGAAAATCGTGACAACACGCAAGGGATTGGCGGAAAACGCTCATCGGCCGCTGAAGGACGGTGAAACCTACGCCCCATACGTTCCTGCCATCGAATCGCCGCAGGAATTTACCATCAAGTCACTGTTTTTCGGGATCCTGTTCGGAATCCTGTTTGGTGCCGCCAATGCCTACCTTGGCCTGCGCGCCGGCCTGACGATCTCGACTTCGATTCCGGTTGCGGTAATGACAGTCGCTGCTTTCCAGGCGCTGCGCCGATTCGGCCACTCCTCGAACATCCTCGAGGCCAACCTGTCGCAGACCATCGGCTCGGCCTCCAGCTCGGTGGCGTCCGGTGTCATTTTCACCTTGCCGGCCCTGTTCCTGTGGGGGCTGACGCCAGGCTTGCTGCAAATGACCATCCTCGCGATGTCGGGTGGCCTGATCGGCATCCTGTTCATGATTCCTTTGCGGCGCTTCCTGATCGAGCGCGAGCACGGCCACCTGCCGTATCCTGAAGGCACCGCCTGCGCACACGTGCTGGTGGCGAACGAGGTGGGCGGCAGCAACGCCAAGAACGTGTTCATCGGCATCGGCGCGGGCATGCTGTTCAAGACGCTGACCTCCTGGATCAAGGTCATTCCAGGTGACGTGCACGTCAACATTCCCTTCCTCAAGAAGGGCGCGGTCGGCATGGACCTGTCCGCTGCATTGTTTGGCGTGGGTTACATTCTCGGGCCGCGCATCGCAACGGTAATGGTGGGTGGTGGCTTGCTGTCGTCACTCATCATCATTCCCGCGATTGCCTACTGGGGTGATGCGCGAGCGGTGCCGCTGTTCCCGGAAACAGAGATGCTGATTCGCGACATGTCGCCCTCGCAGCTGTGGACGCGCTACGTGCGCTACATCGGCGCGGGTGCCGTGGCCGCTGCGGGCATCATCACCCTGGCGCGCAGCATCCCGGTCATGCTGGAAAGTTTCAGCATCGGCGCCGAGCAGTTGAAAGAACGCGTCGCGCATGCGGACGACAAGGTGTCCCGCACCTCGAATGACCTGCCCTTGAAGGTGGTCGGCATCGGCATCTTCCTGATCATTGCCGCTCTTGCATTGATTCCGAACGCCTTCGGTCAGATCGACGCGATCGGCTTCCGTGCCATTGCTGCCATCTGCGTGGTCATTTTCGCGTTCTTCTTCGTGACCGTGGCATCGCGCATCGTCGGCCTGGTTGGCGTGACGTCGAATCCGACTTCAGGCATGACCATTGCGTCCCTGCTCGGCACCGCGGGCGTCTTCCTGGTGATGGGCTGGACCGATATCACCGGCAAGGCGGCAGCATTGACTGTCGGTTGCGTGGTCGCCATTGCCGCGTCCATTGCAGGCGACACCTCACAGGACCTCAAGACAGGTTACTTGCTGGGCGCAACGCCGCGTCGCCAGCAGATCGGCGAGCTCGTCGGCGTACTCACTTCGGCGACCTTCGTCTGCCTGTCGGTGTTGCTGCTGGCAGAAACGTTCGGTTTCGGTGGCGAAGAACTGCCAGCACCGCAAGCCACGCTGATGAAGCTGGTCATCGATGGCGTGCTCGACCAGTCCTTGCCCTGGGGCCTCGTTGCCATCGGTGTCGGCATCGCCATCGCCTGCGAACTGTTGCGCATTCCGTCCCTGCCTTTTGCCGTGGGCGTATACCTTCCGGTGTCGACCATGACACCGCTGTTCCTTGGCGGCATGCTGAAGCTGTGGCTCGAGCGCAAGGCGAAGAACGAAGAAGAGGCCGTGGATCGTCGTGATCGTGGCGTGCTGCTGGGCTCCGGCTTCGTCGGTGGCGAAGGCCTGCTGGGTGTAGGTATCGCTGCCGTCGCGTTCATCCAGAACAGGAAGCCGGACGGCATCGGTACCGGCTGGCTCGGACCCGACTGGATGGTACAGCTGGTCGGCTTTGCGGTGTTCATGCTGTTCGTGAGCTGGTTCGTGCGGCGCGTGCGGCGTGGCTGATGGCCAGCGTTGATTGAAATGAAAAAGGGGTGGCACCTGCCACCCCTTTTTCATACCGCCTGCGGCTGTCCGTCAGTTGCCGGTGGGCGGCAGGTCGACTGCGTCCCGGTCTTCATCCTCGAGTCGATAGAGCTCGATGGGTTCGTCCTGGCCACGAAAATCATTGGCTGCCTTTTCCACCCAGGCGACAAAGTCGCCATGCAGGTAGCTGCGGCGCTGTTGCCAGTAGCGCTGCAGGCCGGGAAGCGAGTTGATGCCCCTGACGGCGTTGTTGAAGGCGCGACGCAGCTCGGGATCCAGCGTGCCTTCCTTCGCCAGCAGGTAGCTGTTCTGCATGCTGAGGAAGAAGCTGTGCATCATCATCATGAACTGGAATTCCTCGGTGCGTTCCAGCGGTTCTTCGCTGACCAGGGCGCGATACACGACCTCGCTGGTCTGCCGATCCGAGCCAACCTCCATGTACCAGTCCTGCACGGCGGTGTTGGCATCATGCATCGCCGATGCGCGAATGGCGGACGCGCTGTCATTGACCTGGATGCCGACATATATCAGTGAAATGATCAGTGCGGCTGCGCTTACGATTTCGGCAATATTTGCCAGTTCCCCGAGTTTTGTACGCATGTTTCGATCCGGCAGCGGTGTGTTCATGAAGCTTAGCAGCGCGCTGGCAGATGTCGCTTGCCGTTTTCCCGGCCAGGATTCCCGTCGTGTTGAGCAAAGATGCAGCAGTTCGACGAAAATTTGCAGCAGTTCAACGAATGGTCCTGTACAGCTTGCATGTACAACATCGCTTCTGCTTTACTCCGGGGGCGTTTTGAAATGGCAGCGGAAGCAGGGTGGCGAGTCACACCCTTTCCCTGCGCGCGACCGGGGGGTCGGGCCAGGGCAGCACGCCAGATGACTCGGACAATCGATTCCAAATTGGGGGGATCCAATGCGTAAAACCTTGCTGGTCGCGTTCGCGGCCATGTTCTCTGTTGCGTCCATGCCGGCCTTCGCCGGAAGTTTCATCGTCAGCATCAAGGGCAATTCGGATCGGCTGCTGGCCGATATCGAAGCTGCTGGCGGTGTTGTCACATCCGACCTCAGTGTCATCAACGTGCTGGTCGTCGATGCCGACGATGCTTCTGCATTCGATGGCATTGCCGGCATCGATGCCGTGATGGAAGACGTGATGATCGAATATCGCGAGCCGCTCAAGTCGGAAGTGAACATCGATTTTGCGGCTCCGGAAGCGGCTTCGCCGCCGTTCACCGGTGATGATGACTTCTTTTTCGACCTGCAGTGGGGGCATACCGCCATCTCGGCAACCGATGCCTGGGCAGCAGGACATCGTGGTGCTGGCGTGCGCGTGGCCGTGCTGGACAGCGGTATCGATGCCGAGCATCCGGATATCGCGCCCAACCTGAATGCGGCACTCAGTGCTTCGTTCATCCCGGGCGAAGGCTGGAACGTGCGTCCCGGTACCTTCTTCAACCATGGCACGCACGTAGCCGGCACGATCGCTGCTGCGGATAACGGCTTTGGCATCATCGGCGTCGCACCCGATGCGGAGATCATTGCGGTGAAGGTCCTGTCCGAGTACAGCGGCGGTGGCTCTTTCAGCGCCATCCTCAACGGTATCGTCTACTCGGCCCAGGTGGGTGCTGATGTGATCAACATGAGCCTTGGTGCCAGCATTCCGCGCAACTGTGGCGTTAATGTGCCGGGCAACGTCGGCAACGCTTCGGCCTGTGCCGATTTCTTCTCGGTGTTTGCACGCGGTGTGAAGTACGCGCGCGACATGGGTGCCACCGTGATCGCTTCGGCGGGCAATGATGCACGTGATCTCGATCACGACAGTTCGCTGAAGAAGTTCCCGGCAGAAGTGAACGGCGTACTGTCGATCTCGGCCACCGGCCCGACGGGTTGGGCGCTGGATCCGGTCAATGCCGATCTCGACAAGCTGGCTTCCTACTCCAATTACGGCCAGTCCTCGATCGACTTCTCGGCGCCGGGCGGTGATTACATCTACCCGGGCAACGATGTCTGTGCGGTCGTGGTCTACCAGTATTGCTGGGCCATGGACATGGTGTTCAGCACCATCTCCGGTGGCTGGAGCTGGTCGGCCGGTACCAGCATGGCGGCTCCGCATGCTTCCGGTGTCGCTGCGCTGATCATTGGCAAGAACGGTGGATCGATGGATCCGCAGGCCGTTGAAAAGGCATTGCGCCAGAGCGCCGATGACCTTGGCAAGGCCGGCAATGACGACGCCCACGGCATGGGCCGCGTCAACGCCCTGCGGGCCGTCGAATGACGACAGCCTTGCAACAGCCGTAACGAGAACGCCCCGGCTTGCCGGGGCGTTTTTCATTGCGTTACGTACTGTCTGTGCCAGCTCAGGTCAGGGCATCGAGCAACGCCCTGGCTGCGGCCTCCGACGAGGCCGGGTTCTGGCCTGTCACGAGCTTGCCATCGGTTACCACGTGCGATGCCCAGTCATCACCACTCTCGTAGTGACCACCGTTGTCCTTGAGCATGTCTTCGACCGAAAACGGCACCACGTCTTCCAGGCCGGCCGCCTGCTCTTCGCTGTTCTTGAAGCCGGTTACCTTCTTGCCATGCACGACAGCCTTGGTGTTCTTGAATACCGCGGGGCCGTGGCAGACGGCGCCGACAGGCTTGTCGGCTTCGGCAAAGGCACTGATGAGCTGGATGGAGTGCTGGTCTTCCGACAGGTCCCACAGCGGGCCATGGCCCCCTGGATAGAAGATGGCATCGAACTTGCTGGCATCGATGTCACCCAGCTTGTGCGTGTTTGCCAGCGCTTCCCTGGCGGCGTCGTCTTCCTCGAAGCGACGCGTCGCATCGGTGTGCGCATCGTCGACGTCGCTGTTCGGGTCCACTGGCGGCTGGCCGCCCAGCGGGGAGGCGAGGGTGATCTCGGCGCCGGCGTCCTTGAAGACGTAATAGGGCGCGGCGAACTCTTCCAGCCAGAAACCGGTCTTGTTGCCGGTACTGCCAAGGGCGTCATGCGAGGTGAGAACCATAAGGATCTTCATCATTTACCTCCGGTTGTTCGAAGCGTTGCGCACATGACCATGTGCGGCGGCGAGATGGCTTGAATGTAACAAAAAAGACAAATAAAAACAAATAGTTACGTTGATGATGCAAAAAAGCCCGCGGTTTCCCGCGGGCCTTCCTGTTGCAAGGACTCGTGCGATCAGAGATCGAAGCGATCGTTCTGCATCACTTTCGCCCACGCTTTCACGAAGTCGTTGACGAACTTGCGATCGGCATCATCGGAGGCATAGACCTCGGCAATGGCACGCAGCTCGGAGTGCGAACCAAAGATCAGGTCGACCGGCGTGGCGGTGTACTGCTGCTCGCCACTGGCGCGATCAACACCGATGTAGATGCCATCTTCCGACGCGGACTTCTTCCACATGGTGTCCATGTCGAGCAGGTTCACGAAGAAGTCGTTGGTCAGCTGTCCCGGGGTGTCGGTGAACACGCCGTGCTGCGAACCGCCGGTATTGGCATTCAGGGCACGCATGCCACCCACCAGCACCGTCATTTCCGGCACGGTCAGCGTCAGCAGGTCGGCGCGATCCACCAGTGCAGCCGTTGGCGAGTGATAGCTTTCCGCGCTGTAGTAATTGCGGAAACCATCGGCCTTCGGCTCCAGGGCATTGAAGGATTCGACATCGGTCTGCTCCTGCAGGGCGTCAACCCGACCCGGTGCGAACGGCACCTTCACCGAGTAGCCGGCATCCTTCGCGGCCTTCTCGATGGCGGCAGCGCCGCCCAGCACGATGACATCGGCCAGCGACACGCGGGTGTTGCCCCACTTGTCGTCATTGAACTCGGCCTGCACCTTCTTCAGTTCGGCCAGGACGCGCTTCAGCTCTTCCGGGTTGTTGACGGCCCAGTTGACCTGCGGCTCAAGGCTGACGCGAGCACCGTTGGCGCCACCGCGCATGTCGGTACCGCGGTAGCTCGCAGCCGACGCCCAGGCGGTGCGGACCAGTTCCGGAACGCTCAGGCCGGTCTCAAGGATCATTTCCTTGATGTCATCGGCATCACCGGCATCGATCATGCCGTAATCGGCTTCCGGCAGCGGATCCTGCCAGAGCAGGTCCTCGTCCGGCACGCCGGGTCCGACGTAGCGGGCCTGCGGGCCCATGTCACGATGCGTCAGCTTGAACCAGGCGCGCGCGAAGGCATCCTCGAATTCCTTCGGGTTCGCCAGGAAGCGCTTGGAGATTTCCAGGTAGGCCGGATCGGCTTTCAGCGCCAGGTCGGCGGTGGTCATCACCGGAGCATTCATCTTGCCTTCGACATGGGCATCAGGCACCGAGTTGTCCAGCGCACCGTTCTTGGCCACCCATTGCGTGGCGCCGGCCGGGCTCTTGGTCATCTCCCATTCGTGGTTCAGGAGGTTGGCCAGGTACAGCATCGACCAGCGGGTCGGGGTCTGCGTCCAGGCGCCTTCCAGGCCACTGGTAATGGTGTCCTCGGCATTGCCCTTGCCACAGCTGTTCTTCCAGCCGAGGTCCTGGTTTTCTGTCGGCGCGGCAGCCGGCTCGGGGCCGACACAGCCCTTGGCATCGCGACCACCGTGCATCTTGCCGAAGGTGTGACCGCCGGCGACCAGGGCGACCGTCTCTTCATCGTTCATCGCCATGCGACCGAAGGTCAGGCGAATCTGCTCCGCCGAAGCCTTCGGGTCCGGATTGCCGCCGGGGCCTTCCGGGTTCACGTAGATCAGGCCCATCTGCGAGGCACCCAGCGGGCGCTGTGTCTTGCCGTCGGCGCCGGCACGATCGCGACCCAGCCAGACGTTTTCCGGGCCCCAGTAGACCAGGTCCGGCTCGAAATCGTCCTCGCGACCACCGGCAAAGCCGAAGGTCTTGAAGCCCATGTCTTCCATGGCCACGGTGCCTGCCAGGATCATCAGGTCGGCCCAGGAGACGTTCTTGCCGTACTTCTGCTTGATCGGCCAGAGCAGGCGACGCGCCTTGTCCAGGTTGGCATTGTCCGGCCAGCTGTTCAGCGGCTCGAAACGCTGCTGGCCACCACCAGCACCGCCGCGGCCGTCAGCCACGCGATAGGTACCGGCACTGTGCCAGGCCATGCGGATGAAGAAGGGGCCGTAATGTCCCCAGTCTGCAGGCCACCACGGCTGCGAGTCGGTCATGACCTCGCGCAGGTCCTTCTTCAACGCCTCGAGGTCGACCTTCGCGAAGGCAGCGGCGTAATCGAAATTGGGGCCGTAGGGGTTGGACGAGGCGTCATGGTCACGGAGCGGGGCGAGGTTCAGTTTCTCCGGCCACCAGAACTGGTTGGTCTTCGGCTCGCCGATGGCAGCCATTGCCGGGTTCGTGACAACCAGGGTGTACAACCCGGCGACGAACACCAGCAGCAGCGGCTTGACGAGCTTGTTGATGGACTTGCTCATGTTTGGATTCCTCCGATGGATCCTTCTGGCCCCGTTTGGCCCTTGTGGGCCCTTGGGGCAAGGCGGGCGATTGGCTCGTGAAAGTTCGAGAACGTTTCTAAACAATAGTCCAGATCCGTTTCATTTCTACAAACTTGTACAAAAACGCATCCGCAAACCTGCCGTTTCAGATTAAAACCTTTAAAAACATGGAGTTGAGGTTATAAACGCGTTTATAAAAGCTTGTTATATGCCTGTTCAGCGTAGACCCGGCCGGGGTTTTAGGGAAATTGAATCTTTGAACGCGCGTGATAGCCAATGGCTAATGGAAGGAACGGTGGCGGGAATGTTGCTCGGCTTTGCCTCGCAATCCTTCGCACTGCTCGGGACCCGTCTCGCTGCCTGGCGGCAGCATCGACGGTCCGGCGCGCCTTGCCAATGGCTGCGGCGCTGGTCGAACCCGGCTTGCTCATGGACGCGGCTTTTGAGTCGGCGACGTCCTCTCCAAAGAAAAAGGCCACCCGTTGGGTGGCCCTTTTTCTTCGGTATGGTGGAGGTGGCGGGACTCGAACCCGCGTCCGCGGATAGTCCGCCCTCGGCTCTACATGCTTATCCTGTACTTTTAATTTAACCAGACGCTACCCGACAGGCTAGGAAGACGACTGGCGATCTCTCGATTGGAGTTTCGCCACGCCGGCGAGAGCAACCTTTGTGACTAGCCTGGTTAGATTACAGTCGATCCAGCCGTTCAGGCCCGAACCGGTCGACCGCTAGCGGGGTTTAGGCCGCTAGAGCGTAGTTGTCGTCGTTGGCAACTATCAATTTTGCAGATGGTTTTACGAGCTTATCCACGAGCTCGGCATGCACCTCAGGTTTCGTGATCCGCGTCGAAGCCAAATCACCCCCGAGAAACGTGTTCAGTGTAACAGGAGATAGGGTCAGCCCGCAGGATTTCAAGAGGCCAGCCGGCAGGAACCGGGTTAGGAGCTATGGCGCATCAAGCGCTGCTTCTGGCGCTCCCAGTCCTGGTTCTTCTTCGTTTCGCGCTTGTCGTGCTGTTTCTTGCCCTTGGCGAGGCCGATGTCGAGCTTGACCAGGCCCTTCTTCCAGTAGAGTGCCAGCGGCGTCAGGGTGTAGCCCGCGCGGTCGACCTTGCCGATCAGGGTGTCGATCTCGCGGCGATGCAGCAGCAGCTTGCGGGTGCGGGTCGGATCGGCATTCTTGTGGGTGGAGGCCTGGGGCAGGGGCGTGATCTGCCCGCCGAGCAGCCAGATCTCGTTGTTCTTCACGGTGACATAGGCTTCGGTGATGCTGGCCCGACCGGCCCTGAGTGCCTTGACCTCCCAGCCTTCCAGCGCAATACCGGCCTCGAACTGCTCCTCGATGAAGTAGTCGTGGCGCGCCTTCTTGTTCAGCGCGATGGTGCTGCCGCCGTCCTTTTTTCCCTTTTTCGTCATGGCGCGGAGTATATCAGCCGGCTGGCGGCCTGCGTCCAGAGTGGCTGGCGGTCATTTCATGGGCTGGCCGCTTGAGCATGGCGGCGATTTCGACCACAATCCCGCACTTTCCGACGATGCCTGAAATCAAAGGGGTGATACATGGCACGACGTGAGTCTTTGCACGGCCAGTGGTCTTCGCGCATGGCCTTCGTGTTGGCAGCCACCGGCGCAGCCGTGGGTCTTGGCAACATCTGGAAGTTCCCGTACATGACCGGCGAGAACGGCGGCGGTGCTTTCGTGATCATCTACCTGGCGTGCGTGCTGGCCATCGGCCTGCCGATCTTCATGGCCGAGGCCTTGCTGGGTCGTCGTGGTCGTCGCAACCCCATCAACACCATGAAACTGCTCTCTGAAGAAGAAGCCGGTGGTGGCTGGTGGCAGCTGGTCGGCTGGATGGGCGTGCTGGCTGGCGTCCTGATTCTCTCTTATTACAGCGTCATCGCCGGTTGGACCTTCTTCTATGCCTGGGATACGGCGGCTGGCGTGTTCACGGACGCCACCAAGGCGGTGGTGAATACCGAGTTCGACGACCTCATGGCGAGCTGGCCCTGGTTGCTGGCCTTGCACACCATTTTCATCGGACTGACCGTGTTCGTGGTTGCGCGCGGTGTGGAGCAGGGTCTCGAGGCTGCAGTGAAGTACCTGATGCCGGCCTTGTTCATCCTGTTGCTGGTGCTGGTTGGTTATGCCATGAGCACCGAGCATTTTGCCGACGCCATGGGTTACATGTTCAAGCCCGACTTCAGCCAGGTCACCGGCGGCACGATTCTTGCCGCGATGGGGCAGGCCTTCTTCTCGCTGTCGCTGGGCATGGGCGCCATCATGGCCTACGGTGCCTACCTGCCTGATGATTCCTCGATCGGCGAGACGTCGCTGACGGTGGTCTTTGCGGACACGTCCGTTGCATTGCTTGCTGGCCTGGCCATCTTCCCGATCGTGCTGCAGCACGGCCTGAACCCTGGCGCCGGCCCGGAACTGATCTTCAAGACCCTGCCGCTGGCCTTTGGCAGCATGCCGGGTGGCCAGGTGTTCGGCACCTTGTTCTTCGTGCTGCTGATTTTCGCAGCCTGGTCGTCATCCATCGGCCTGATCGAGCCGGCTTGCGCGCGGCTGGTCGAGAATCACAACATGAGCCGTCGCAAGGCCGCCATGCTGGTCGGCGCTGTCGTCTGGGTGATCGGTATCGGCTCGGTGCTGTCGTTCAACGTGTTCTCCGGCGAGGAGTACCAGTTCATGGCGGGCACCTGGTTCGACAACATGGACTACCTGACGTCGAACATCATGCTGCCGTTGGGCGGCCTGCTGATCGCGCTGTTTGCCGGCTGGGTGATGTGCAAGAGCTCGACGGTCGAAGAGCTGGAGATGGGTACCGGCTTCCGCTACAACGTGTGGAGCTTCCTGATCCGCTTCCTGGCGCCGATCGCGCTGGTCATCGTGTTCCTGAACGCGACTGGCCTGCTGGGCAAGCTCGGCTGAAGTGCGTGAAGTCAACCGCAGCGCCCTGGTAGGTTTTCCGGCGCAGGCGATGTTCGACCTGGTGAACGACGTCGCCCGCTATCCGGAGTTCCTGCCGTGGTGCAAGCGGTCGGAAGTGCTCGAATCCTCGGATTCGCACATGCTGGCCTCGATCGAAATCGCCAAGGGCGGTTTCAATCGTGCCTTCACTACCCGCAATACCCTGACACCGGGCGAGCGCATCGAGCTCGCCCTGGTCGACGGTCCCTTCAAGGAGCTTGCCGGCAGCTGGCATTTCCAGGCGCTGAGCGATGATGCCTGCAAGGTCTCCCTGCATCTCGAGTTCAAGTTTGCCAGCCGCATGCTGGAGATGATGCTCGGCCCCGTGTTCAACCAGATCTGCGACACCATGCTGGATTCCTTTGTCCGCAGGGCGCAGGTGGTTTACGGCAACAAGGCAGGTGCCTGAGCCATGAGCACGACCGCGCCGGAAACGATTGCCGTCGAAGTCGCCTACGCCACGCCGGAGCGCCAGGAAATCATCAGTCTCCGGGTTGCGCCCGGTACGACAGCGCTGCAAGCCGCCGAGCTTTCAGGAATCCAGGAATTGTTCCCCGAGATCGATTTTGCGTCTGCAAAGTTCGGCGTGTTTGGCAAGCTGTGCCCGCCGAACCGGGAGCTGCGACCGGCCGACCGCGTGGAAATCTATCGTCCGCTGAAAGCCGACCCGAAGGAGGTCCGGCGGCGCCTTGCCGCGGAGGGCAAGACCATGGGCAAGAAGTCCTCGGCCAGCTAGTTCTGGCGAAAGCGGGCAAAGAAAAAGGACGCCGTGGCGTCCTTTTTTCGATTCGGTACCGTTCCACCTTCATTCGGTGGTCGGGTTTTCCTCGGTTTCTTCTTCGAAGCCGGCCTTGGGGACTTCACTTGCCATGCTCTCGTCATCGAAACCACCGCGCTTTTCGATGCGCTCGAGGCCATCGGCGCCGAAGTACATCACCATGTGACGGTAGCGATCACGTTCTTCCTTCATCGAATCGACATACAGCAGGTAGTCCCAGCGATCCGGATGATAGGGGTCCGCAACCATCGGCGTGCCGAGAATGAACTTCACCTGTTCGCGGCTCATGCCGAGTTCCAGTTTCTCGATATCGCGGTCCAGCAGGACGTTGCCTTGCAGGATGTCCTGGCGGTAGACGCAGCCCGACAGCAGGGCAGCGGTCAGCAGCGGCAGCATGATCTTGTTGAGCGCCTGGCGCATGATGGTCCTCGACAGGTGTAGTCTGATTGGTCAGGAATTGGCCCGTGGGCGTGTTGCGTTCCTGCAGAGGTCGGGGATAATACCGGACAGGGTAAGGGCTGGCCAGCGGCGGTCGGCAATTGCCACCAGAGTTCCACAATTCACCGGCCAGCCCCCATGCTGGTCCCGCCAGGCAGGTAAATCACCGTGGAAAGCCAGGATTTAAGGAAAGCCGGATTGAAGGTCACCCTGCCCAGGATGAAGATCCTGGAGATTCTCGATGGCGCCGAACCGCGCCACATGAGCGCCGAGGACCTCTACAAGGCCTTGCTGGATTCCGGCGAGGAAATCGGCCTGGCCACGGTCTACCGTGTCCTGACCCAGTTCGAGGACGCGGGCCTGGTGACCCGGCATCATTTCGAAGGCGGACACTCGATGTTCGAGCTCAACGAGGGCGAGCATCATGACCACATCGTCTGCGTGAAGTGCGGCAAGGTCGACGAGTTCGTCGACGAAACCATCGAAAAGCGCCAGCACCAGATTGCCGAGGAGGCGGGCTACGAGATGACCGACCACTCGCTCTACATCTACGGTATCTGCCCGGAATGCCGGAAGGAATTGAAGAAATAGGATCGTGATATCAGCATGAAAAAGGCCGCTCCCGGGAGACGATCCGGAGCGGCCTTTTCTATTGCCTGATGTCCTGGCTGCTCAGTTCGTGGCGGCCTTGATCATCTCGCGGGCATGATCGAGCGTGGTGTCGGTGATGTTCACGCCGCCCAGCATGCGCGCCAGCTCCTCGATGCGGGTGGCGTCGTCCAGCTTGCGAATACCCGTGTGGGTCTCGTCCTTGCCGGCGGTCTTTTCCACCTTGAAGTGATGATGCCCTTGCGCTGCGACCTGCGGCAGGTGGGTGACACAGAACACCTGGCGCTCCTTGCCCAGCGCGCGCATGCGCCGGCCGATCAGCTCGGCAATGCCGCCACCGACACCAGCATCGACCTCGTCGAAAATCATCACTGGCATGTTCGAGGCATTCGAGGCGATCACCTGGATGGCCAGCGAGATGCGTGACAGCTCGCCGCCCGAGGCGACTTTTGCCAGCGGCTTCAACGGCTGGCCGGGATTGGCGCTGACCCGGAATTCGACCTGGTCGCGGCCGTGTGCCAGGAAGCGGTCCTTGGCATCCGGTTCGACCGCGATTTCGAAACGACCACCGGACATGCCAAGCTCCTGCATGATCTTGCTGACATCGTCGCCCAGCTGTTTTGCGACTTTCTGGCGCGATGCGCGCAGTGCGTCGGCTGCTGCGAGGTAGGCCTGCTCGCTTTTCTCCAGTCCGGCTTCGAGCTCGGCAATCCGCTCTTCCGCATTGTCGAGGCTATCGAGTTCCGTTCGCAGGGCGTCGGCCAGCTCGGGAAGTTCGGCAGCTGCGGTGCGGTGCTTGCGCGCCAGTTCCTGGATGGACACCAGTCGCGCTTCGATTTCATCACGGCGTTCCGGATCGAGTTCCAGCTTGCCGGCATAGCGACGCAATTCTTCCGCGCCTTCCTGCAGGGTGATCATCGCCGAATTCAGTGTTTCCGAGATCGGTTGCAGGGCGTCGTCGAAATCGGCCAGTTCGTTCAGTTCGTCAACCGCATCGGCGAGCAGGGAATAGGCCGAGCCGTCCTCGCTTTCATAGGCCTTGTCCAACGCGCGCTGCGTGCCCTCCGTCAGGCGGCTGGCATGGGCGAGGCGATGTTGTTCGCTTTGCAGCTCCGGAAGTTCCTTCGGATCCAGCGCGAGAGCATCGAGTTCGCCGACCTGGAAGCGCAGCAGGTCGCGACGATCGTCGCTTTCCTGCTGGCTGTCGCGCAGCCGCGTCAGTTCTTCGCGGACTTTTTTCCAGTTGGCGTGAGCGGCTGCCGTCTTTTCCAGCAGCTCGCCGTGGTTGGCGTAGCTGTCCAGCAGTTCGCGCTGGGCTTCCTTGCGCATCAATGACTGGTGCTCGTGCTGGCCATGGATGTCGACCAGCGCGTCGCCCAATGCCTTGAGCGATTGCATCGGTACGGCACGGCCATTGATCCACGCCTTGCTGCGGCCCTCGCTGGTCACGGTTCGGCGCACCAGGCATTCGCCGCCATCATCTTCGAGTTCGTTTTCTTCCAGCCAGGCCTGCACCAAGGGCTGGTCGGAGAGGTCGAAGCCAATGGAAATTTCCGCACGGTCTGCGCCAGCGCGCACCGTGGTCGCATCGGCACGGTCACCGAGCGCCAGGCCCAGCGCATCGATCAGGATGGACTTGCCCGCGCCGGTCTCGCCGGTCAGGCAGGTCAGGCCGAGATCGAAATCCAGTTCCAGCGATTCGATGATGGCGAAGTCGGTGATGTGAGCGTGTGTAAGCATCCGGGTAATTTACCTATCGTTCCTTGCCGCTGTCATGGTCACGGCCCCAGTGCAGCTTGTGCCTGAGCAGGTGGTAATAATCGTGTCCTGCCGGGTGCAGCAATTGCAGCGAACGTTCCGCGCGGGAGATGCGCACGCGATCGCCTGCTGCCAGCGGCGAGCTTTCCTGGCCGTCCAGCACGACCTGCGCACCCGAGCCATCGGCCTGGCGCATGACGATGTCGACGTCGGCCTCGCCACCGATCACCAGCGGTCGATCGGACAGGGTGTGCGGACAGATCGGCACGATCGCAATCGCGTCCAGCGCCGGGTGCACGATCGGGCCACCTGCAGAAAGTGCATAGGCCGTCGAGCCGGTCGGGGTCGATACCACCAGGCCATCGGCGCGATGGGTGCAGACGTAATTGCCGTCGATGTGCGTTTCGAATTCGATCATGCGACCGACATCGCGCTTCTGGACGACCACATCGTTCAAGGCCTTGTCGGTCCAGTCGACCTTGCCATCGGCACGGAAGACCTCTGCCCGCAGCATGTGGCGGGTTTCGGATATGAACTTGCCGGCAAACAGGTCGTCCAGCGTGGTGGTCAATGCTTCGCGCGGGATGTCGGCGAGGAAACCGAGGCGTCCGGCATTCACACCGACAATCGGCACGCCATGCGGTGCCAGCTGTCGAGCCGTGTGCAGCAGGGTGCCGTCACCGCCAATGACAATGGCGAGGTCGGCGGTCTCGGGCGCAGCGTCGGACAGGTCGGCAGCGGGCATGTTGGCCGAGAGTTCGCGGTCGGCACAAAGCTCCAGCTTGCGAGGTGCCAGGTGGTCGATCGCCGTTCGGGCAATATCGAGGGCAAGGGCGTTGTCGTGCTTGGCAAACAGCGCAATGCGCTGGAAGCTCTTGGCATCGGGAGACTGTGTGGATTGCTGGCTCATGCGCCCGGATGTTAGCAGAGCTTGAGGATGCTCAATAGCGCCCCGGCGAGGGCAAGTGGTCGGAATTCTTGAAGTAATGCCGGCAAGCGCCGATAATTTTGGCACTCGAACCCACGGAGTGCCAGATTCACATGGCGAGAAAGCGACAGGAACCAACGCAGGGTCCCGACGGCCAGCTTTCGGAGCGTGCCCAGCACCTGATGAAGGCGCTGGTCGAGCGCTACATCCGCGACGGCGAGCCGGTGGGTTCCCGCAACCTGGCGCGCGACTCGGCGCTGGATCTCAGCCCGGCGACCATTCGCAACATCATGGCTGACCTCGAGGAGCTCGGCATGGTGCGTTCGCCGCACACCTCGGCGGGCCGCGTGCCGACCGCCAAGGGTTACCGCCTGTTCGTCGACGCGCTGTTGACGGTCAAACCGCTGTCGGCCAGCGAGATGTTCAAGTTGCAGAATCACATGCGCGACGAGGGCATGGACTCGCAAGCACTGGTCGAATCCACGTCCAAGATGCTGTCGTCCTTCACCCACATGGCCGGCCTGGTCACGGTACCGAAAAGCAACCGCAGTGCCTGGCGACATATCGAGTTCCTCCCGCTGTCCGATCGCCGCGTGCTGGCCATCCTGGTGATGAACGAGCAGGAGGTGCAGAACCGCATCATCCAGCTGGATCGTGACTACTCCCAGGCCGAGCTGATCGAAGCGGCCAATTACCTGAATTCCGAGTTTTCCGGTCGCGATGTGTCTTCGATTCGAGAACACATCCTGCGAGAAATGGGCCGGGCCCGGGAACACATGAACCAGCAGATGAGCTCGGCCATCCAGCTCGCCGAGAAAATGGTCAAGTCGCCGGTGGATCGCGAATCCGGCTACGTGCTGGCCGGCGAGACCAACCTGATGGAATTTGCCGAGCTGTCGAATGTCGACAAGCTCCGCCAGCTGTTCGAGGCCTTCAACACCAAGCGTGACCTGCTGCACCTGCTGGACCAGTGCGTCTCGGCCGACGGGGTGCAGATTTTCATTGGCGAGGAGTCCGGCTACGAGCCGCTGGATGACATGTCGCTGGTCTCGGCCCCTTACTCGGTGAATGACGACCAGGTCGGGGTGCTGGCTGTCATCGGCCCGAGCCGCATGGCCTACGAGCGGGTGATACCGATCGTCGATGTCACCTCGAAGCTGCTGACAGCGGCGTTGAACCCCAAAAAGAGCTGATTTCGACCGGTTTTTTTGCCGTCGGCCCTTGTGATGGCCGGCTGGCGTCCCCATTTTTCGAGCATCACCGGCCCGCATGGGGTCGGAATAACTTTTTTTGAATTAAGAAATGGAGTCGAGCATGGCTGACAAGCCAGAAGCCCAGAACGAGAACCCGAACGAGAACGTCGAAGAAACGAGCACCCCGGCAGAGCCGGAGCCGCAGGAATCCTCTGCCGCTGCGGCCAACGACGAAGCGGGCGTGGAAGCGGAAAAAGACCCCGTGGCCGCAGCGCTGGCAGAAGCCGAAGCCAGGGCCGACGAGTTCCGCGACCAGTACCTGCGTACCGCCGCGGAGATGGAAAACCTGCGCAAGCGCTCGGCACGCGACGTGGAACAGGCGCGCAAGTTTGCGCTGGAGCGCTTCGTTGCCGAACTGCTGCCGGTGATCGACGCCCTGGAAATGGGCCTGAGCGCGGCATCCGACGCCAAGGACCAGGCCGGTGCGCTGGTCGAGGGCACGGAAATGACCTTGAAGCAGTTCCAGCAGGTGCTGGAGCGTTTCGGGGTCGAGACCGTGTCGCCGGAAGGCGAGGTCTTCAACCCGGAATTTCACGAGGCCATGGCCACCCAGCCCTCGGAAGACGCCGAGCCTGACACCGTTCTCACGGTCGTGCAGAAGGGTTACCTGCTGAACGGCCGCGTCGTGCGCCCGGCCCGCGTGCTGGTTGCCAAGGCGCCGGAGTGATGACGGGAAAGAAATGAATGTTCAGCGGCCCTTGAAAGCCGCCGAGCCGACCTTATCTAAGGGTCATCAACAGATTCGAAGGCGGGCGAGGCTCGCCGACAACAAGCATCAACGTACTACGGAGAGACATCATGGGACGCATTATCGGTATTGACCTGGGAACCACGAATTCCTGTGTCGCCATCATGGATGGCGGCAAGACCAAGGTCATCGAAAACTCGGAAGGTGATCGCACCACGCCGTCGATCATTGCCTTCAACAAGGACGGCGAAGTGATGGTCGGTGCCTCGGCCAAGCGCCAGGCGGTGACCAACCCGACCAATACCCTGTACGCCATCAAGCGCCTGATCGGTCGCGAGTTCAACGACAAGATCGTCCAGAAGGACGTCGACATGGTGCCGTACAAGATCGTCAAGTCCGATTCCAGCGAAGACGCCTGGGTCGAAGTGAACGGCAAGAAGATGGCGCCGCCGGAGATTTCCGCACGCGTGCTGCAGAAGATGAAGAAGACCGCCGAGGACTACCTGGGCGAGGAAGTGACCGAAGCCGTGATCACGGTGCCGGCCTACTTCAACGATTCGCAGCGCCAGGCCACCAAGGACGCCGGCAAGATCGCCGGTCTCGAGGTGAAGCGCATCATCAACGAGCCGACCGCTGCGGCGCTCGCTTACGGCATGGACAAGAAGCGCGGTGACGCCAAGATCGCGGTCTATGACCTCGGCGGCGGCACCTTTGACGTGTCCATCATCGAAATTGCCGAAGTCGACGGCGAGCACCAGTTCGAAGTGCTGGCCACCAACGGTGACACCTTCCTCGGTGGCGAGGACTTCGACAAGCGCATCATCGATTACCTTGCGGAAGAATTTAACAAGGAGCAGGGTGTGGACCTGCGCAAGGATCCGCTGGCCATGCAGCGCCTGAAGGAAGCTGCCGAGAACGCCAAGATCGAGCTGTCGTCTTCCAGCCAGACAGAGATTAACCTGCCGTACGTCACGGCCGATGCATCCGGTCCGAAGCACCTGAACATGAAGCTGACGCGCGCCAAGCTCGAGTCCATCACCGAGGACCTGATCAAGCGCACCATCGAGCCGTGCAAGGTCGCACTGAAGGATGCCGGCGTGTCTGCCTCCGAAGTCACCGACGTGATTCTCGTTGGCGGCCAGACCCGCATGCCGAAGGTGCAGGAAGCCGTGAAGGACTTCTTTGGCCAGGATCCGCGCAAGGACGTGAACCCGGACGAAGCCGTTGCCATCGGCGCGGCCATCCAGGGTGGCGTACTCGGCGGTGACGTCAAGGACGTGCTGCTGCTGGACGTGACCCCGCTGTCGCTCGGTATCGAGACCATGGGCGGTGTCATGACCAAGCTGATCGACAAGAACACCACGATCCCCACCAAGGCATCGAACGTGTTCTCGACGGCCGAGGACAACCAGCCGGCCGTCACCGTGCACGTGCTGCAGGGCGAGCGCGAGCAGGCCTCGGGCAACAAGTCGCTGGGTCGCTTCGACCTGACCGACATCCCGCCGGCGCCGCGTGGCACGCCGCAGATCGAAGTCACCTTCGACATCGATGCCAACGGCATCCTGAACGTGTCCGCCAAGGACAAGGCCACCGGCAAGGAACAGAAGATCACCATCAAGGCCAGCTCCGGCCTGTCCGACGAGGAAGTCGAACAGATGGTGAAGGACGCCGAGGCGCATGCCGACGAGGACAAGAAGTTCCAGGAACTCGTCACCGCGCGCAACACCGGTGACCAGATGGTCTATGCCGTCGAGAAGTCGCTGAAGGAAGCCGGCGACAAGGTCGAGGCTGACGAGAAGGAAAAGATCGAGAAGGCCATCGAAGACCTGAAGGAAGAACTCAAGGGCGACGACAAGGAAGCCATCGAGCAGAAGACCCAGGCACTGACCGAAGTCTCGCACAAGCTCGCCGAGCAGATGTATGCCGATGCCCAGGCGCAAGCTGGCGCCGAAGGTGCTGCCGGCGAAGCCGGTGGCGAGCAGGGCGACGACGTGGTCGACGCCGAGTTCGAGGAAGTGAAGGGCGAAGACGACAAGAAGTAAGTCGTTCCTCGCCTGCTGCAAAGCCCGCGCTTCGCCTGCATCACGGTGCATGCGGGGCCGGGCTTTCGGCGTGTAACGAAAGCCAGCTGGAAAAGCGGACAACAAACGGAAGAAGCAAAGAGCAGGGTTAAATGGCCAAACGTGATTACTACGAAGTTCTCGGGGTCGAGAAGACCGTATCGGATGCCGAACTGAAAAAGGCGTACCGGCGGCTGGCCATGAAATACCATCCGGACCGCAACCCGGATGATGAAGCTGCCATCGAGAAGTTCAAGGAAGCCAAGGAAGCCTACGAAGTCCTTTCCGATGCGCAGAAGCGCGCCGCCTACGACCAGTTCGGTCATGCCGGTGTCGATCCCTCGCAGGGCGGTTTCGGTGGCGGCGGCTTCGGTGGCGGCGGTGCCGACTTCGGCGACATCTTCGGCGATATCTTCGGTGACATCTTTGGCGGCGGTGGTCGTCGCGGTGGCGGGGGGCGACGCGTGTATCGTGGCGCCGACCTCCGCATCGAAGTGCCGCTGACGCTGGAGCAGGCGGTATTCGGTGACACGGTGGAAATCACCGTGCCGCGCATGGCCAGCTGCGACACCTGCTCGGGTTCCGGTGCCAAGCCGGGCTCGGACAAGAAGACCTGCGGCACCTGTAACGGTGTTGGCCAGGTGCGCATGCAGCAAGGGTTCTTCTCGGTGCAGCAGGCCTGCCCGGAATGCCGCGGTGCCGGCGAGATCATCGACGAGCCCTGCACCGATTGCCAGGGCGCCGGTCGCCAGCGCGAGACGCGCAACCTTTCCGTCAAGATCCCGGCCGGCGTCGATACCGGTGATCGCATTCGCCTGACGGGCGAGGGCGAGGCTGGCGAGAACGGTGGCCCGGCAGGCGACCTGTTCGTCGAAGTGGTGGTAAAGCCGCACCGGATCTTCCAGCGCGAGGGTGATGACCTGAACTGCGAGGTGCCGGTCAGTTTTGCGACGGCCGCGCTGGGCGGCGAGATCGAGGTGCCGACCCTTGACGGTCGCGTGACCCTGAAGGTTCCGCCGGAGACCCAGGCTGGCAAGGTGTTTCGCCTCAAGGGCAAGGGCGTGAAGTCGGTGCGCAGCCATTCGACCGGTGACCTGTTCTGCAAGTTGAGCGTGGAAACGCCGGTCAAGCTGAACAAGGAGCAGAAGGAGCTGCTGGAGCAGTTCGAGGCCTCCCTGCAGGATGGTGGCGATCGCCACAGCCCGCGCAAGACGTCCTGGCTGGATGGCGTGAAGTCCTTTTTCGACAACCTCAAGGACTGAGGTCCTGGCCCGTGCGTGGCACGGGTGACGGAATCCCAGTAGGATTTGGCCACCAACACTGAATGCCGGGGGGCAGCGTGGCAAAACCCATCAAAGTCGGCGTGATCGGGCCGTCGGGCCGCATGGGCAAGGCCGTATGCGGTTTGTTGCTTGACGGCGCCCATGCTGGCGAGCGGGCCGGGCTCGAGCTCGTGGCGGCCTGGTCGCGGTCCGGGCAGTCCGCGGAATTGCCGCCCAAGGTGACAGTCACCGATGATCTCGAGGCCTTCATCCAGGCTGTCGACATCGCCATCGACTTTTCCCGTCCCGAAACCCTGCTGGATATCGCCAAGGCCTGCGTGGCTGCCGGCAAGCCGCTGGTTTCCGGTACCACCGGTTGCAGCGACGAGCAGCTGGGCGCCCTGGCCGGGTATGCAAGAGAGGTCCCCGTCTTCCATGCCGCCAACATGAGTGTCGGCATTGCCTTGTTGCGCCACGCGCTGGCCGAGGTCGCGTCGCGACTGGGCGAGGGCGTGGACGTGGAGATCGTCGAATCGCACCATCGCCACAAGGTCGATGCCCCCTCAGGTACCGCGCTCGCGCTGGGCGAGGTCGTTGCCACCGCCCGCGGCCAGCAATTGGACGAGGTCATTGCCACCGGCGGCACCGGCTCGCGGGACGACAGCAGCAAGGATCGCATCGCCATTCACAGCATTCGCGCCGGCGAGATCGTCGGCGAGCACGATGTGCGACTGGTCAGCGCTGCTGAGGAAATTCGCCTGGGGCACGGTGCCCGGGACCGAGGTGCCTTTGCCGGCGGTGCGCTGCGCGCTGCTCGCTGGCTGGTGGAGCAGCCGGCCGGCCTGTATGGCCTGGACGACCTGCTGCAGCTGAAAGAATAAGCGCCAAACAGCCCTGCAAGGCGCCGACTCTCGTGGACACTCCCGGTACCCTCCGGTAAAATCCCTCCGATCCAGCGCAGATTTTGCTGATCATCAAGCGGGAAGGATTTCGATCCCTCCCGCTTTCCGTATGCGCGCCAGACGCGCATCCCGTCCGGAATCGCTCTTGTGGAGGTCAGCTTGGACACGTCGGGCACAGCGAACAACGCCATCCTGGTACTGGAAGACGGCAGTGTCTTTCACGGCAAATCCATCGGGGCCGCAGGCTCCACGGTCGGCGAGGTGGTCTTCAACACCGCCATGACCGGTTACCAGGAAATTCTCACCGACCCGTCCTACAGCAAGCAGCTGGTCACTCTCACGTATCCCCATATCGGCAACACCGGCACCAATGACGGCGATGAAGAAGCCGCCGGGGTGCAGGCTGCCGGCCTGATCATTCGCGACCTGCCCTTGTTGCATTCCAACTGGCGCGCCGCGGGCTCGCTGTCCGAGTACCTGGAAGCCCAGGGCACAGTCGCCATTGCCGACATCGACACCCGCCGCCTCACGCGCCTGCTGCGCAGCAAGGGTGCCCAGAACGGCTGCATCATGACCGCCGATGAAAAGGGCGAGCCGGACGTTGACGCCGCGCTGCAACTCGCGAAGGAGTTTCCCGGCCTGAAAGGCATGGACCTTGCCAAGGTCGTGACCACTGCCAAGAGCTACGCCTGGAAGGAAGGTACCTGGGACCTGATGGACGACTCGCATCCAGAGCGCCAGGGTTCCGGCTTCCACGTGGTGGCCTACGACTTCGGCGTGAAGCGCAACATCCTGCGCATCCTGGCCGACCTGGGTTGCAGGATCACCGTGGTGCCGGCCGAGACCTCGGCCGAGGACGCGCTTGCCCTCAAGCCCGATGGCGTTTTCCTGTCCAATGGTCCCGGCGATCCGGAGCCTTGCGAATACGCCATCAAGGCGACGAAGAAGTTCCTCGGTGACCGCCTGCCGGTGTTCGGCATCTGCCTGGGGCACCAGATTCTCGGCCTGGCAGCCGGTGCAAAGACCGAAAAGATGAAGTTCGGCCACCATGGCGCCAACCACCCGGTGCTGGATATCGAAACCGGCCGGGTGATGATCACCAGCCAGAACCATGGTTTCGCGGTCGATGCGAACTCGCTGCCGGACAATGTCGCGGTGACGCATCGCTCGCTGTTCGACCAGAGCCTGCAGGGTATCGCGCTGACCGACCGACCGGCCTTCGGCTTCCAGGGTCATCCTGAAGCGAGCCCGGGACCGCATGACATCAAGCCGCTGTTCGAGCGCTTCATTCGTGACATGGCTGCCGCCCGCGGCAAGACCACGTCCTGAACTGACAACGATTAGCTAGCAGACTGCAACGCAGCCTCACGGAAGGAAGACAATGCCGAAACGCACCGACATTGAAAGCATCCTGATCATTGGCGCCGGGCCGATCGTCATCGGCCAGGCCTGCGAGTTCGACTACTCCGGCGCCCAGGCCTGCAAGGCGCTGAAAGAGGAGGGCTTCCGGGTCATCCTGGTCAACTCCAACCCGGCCACCATCATGACCGATCCGGAAATGGCCGATGCCACCTACATCGAGCCGATCCACTGGAAGCATGTCGCGCAGATCATCGAGAAGGAAAAGCCCGATGCACTGCTGCCGACCATGGGTGGCCAGACCGCGCTGAACTGCGCGCTGGACCTGTACCGTGAAGGCGTGCTGGAGAAGCATGGCGTCGAAATGATCGGCGCCTCGCGTGACGCCATCGACATGGCCGAGGACCGCGATCGCTTCAAGACCGCCATGACCGAGATCGGGCTCGACAGCTGTCGCGCCGGGCTGGCGCATTCCATGGACGAGGCGCTGGCGGTTCAGGCGGAAATCGGTTTCCCGACCATCATCCGCCCGTCATTCACCATGGGTGGTTCCGGTGGTGGCATCGCCTACAACCGTGACGAATTCATCGAGATCTGCGAACGCGGCCTGGATCTTTCGCCGACCAACGAGCTGCTGATCGAGGAGTCCATCCTCGGCTGGAAGGAATTCGAAATGGAAGTGGTCCGCGACAGGGCGGACAACTGCATCATCATCTGTGCCATCGAGAACCTCGATCCGATGGGTGTGCACACCGGTGATTCCATCACCGTGGCCCCGGCACAGACCCTGACCGACAAGGAATACCAGATCATGCGCGACGCCTCGCTGGCGGTGCTGCGCAAGATCGGCGTGGAGACGGGTGGCTCGAACGTGCAGTTCGCCATCAACCCGGAAAACGGCCGCATGATCATCATCGAGATGAACCCGCGCGTGTCGCGTTCTTCGGCGCTGGCCTCCAAGGCAACCGGCTTCCCGATTGCCAAGGTCGCGGCCAAGCTGGCGGTCGGTTACACCCTGGACGAATTGCAGAACGACATCACCGGCGGTGCCACGCCGGCGTCCTTCGAGCCGAGCATCGACTACGTTGTCACCAAGGTGCCGCGCTTCACCTTCGAGAAGTTCCCGCAGGCCAACAACAAGCTGACCACGCAGATGAAATCGGTGGGCGAGGTCATGGCTATCGGTCGCACCCTGCAGGAGTCCCTGCACAAGGCGCTGCGCGGCCTGGAAACCGGGACTGACGGTTTCAACGAAATGCTGGGTGATCTCTCCAGCGAAGAAGCGCTTGAAAAGCTGCGCAACGAACTGCGCTATCCGGGAGCGAACCGCCTCTGGTACGTGGGCGATGCCTTTCGTGCCGGCATGAGCCTCGAGGAGGTGCATGACATCTGCAGCATCGATCCGTGGTTCCTGGCGCAGATCGAGGACCTGATCCTGCACGAAAAGCACTTGCAGGAAACCGGTTTCAAGGGCATCGACAAGGACCTGATGCTGAGGTTGAAGCGCAAGGGTTTTGCCGACAGTCGCATGGCACAGTTGCTGGGCGTCGAAGAAAGCGAATTGCGCGCGAAACGTCACGAGCTGGAAGTCCGTCCTGTCTACAAGCGGGTCGATTCCTGCGCTGCCGAGTTCGATACGACCACGGCATACATGTATTCGACCTACGAAGAAGAGTGCGAAAGCGAGCCGAGCGACAAGGAAAAGATCATCGTGCTGGGTGGCGGTCCGAATCGAATTGGCCAGGGCATCGAATTCGACTATTGCTGCGTGCATGCCGCGTTTGCCATGCGCGAAGACGGCTACGAAACCATCATGGTCAACTGCAATCCGGAAACCGTGTCGACCGACTACGATACTTCCGATCGCCTGTACTTCGAGCCGCTGACGCTCGAAGACGTGCTGGAAATCGTTGCCAAGGAAAAGCCCAAGGGCGTGATCGTTCAGTACGGCGGCCAGACGCCGCTGAAGCTGGCGCGTGACCTGGAAGCCGCCGGCGTGCCGATCATCGGCACCACGCCGGATTCCATCGACCTGGCCGAGGACCGCGAACGCTTCCAGCAGCTGATCGACAAACTGAAACTGAAGCAGCCGCCGAACCGCACGGCGCGCTCGGAAGAGCAGGCCGTCGAGCTGTCGCGCGAAATCGGCTTTCCGTTGGTGGTTCGCCCGTCGTACGTGCTGGGTGGTCGTGCCATGGAAATCGTTTTCAACGAAGACGACCTGCGGCGCTACATGACAGAGGCGGTCAGCGTCTCGAACAAGTCACCGGTGCTGCTGGACCGTTTCCTGGATGAAGCGGTCGAGGTCGATGTCGATGCCATCTGCGATGGCAAGGATGTCGTGATCGGCGGCGTGATGGAGCATATCGAACAGGCGGGCGTGCACTCGGGTGATTCGAGCTGCTCCCTGCCGCCGGCAACGCTGGACCAGAAGATCGTGGACGAAATCAAGGTGCAGACTGCGGCGATGGCGCGCGAGCTTGGCGTGGTCGGGCTGATGAACGTGCAGTTTGCGGTACGCGGCGAGGAAATCTTCGTGCTCGAAGTGAACCCGCGTGCTTCACGCACCGTGCCGTTCGTGTCCAAGGCGATTGGTCTGCCGCTGGCGAAGATCGCAGCGCGCTGCATGGCGGGCACCACGCTGAAGAGCCAGGGTGTTGTCGAAGAGCGCCTGCCAAAATATTTCTCGGTGAAGGAATCCGTGTTCCCGTTCATCAAGTTTCCGGGCGTCGACCCGATTCTGGGCCCCGAGATGAAGTCCACCGGTGAGGTCATGGGCGTGGGTCGCAGCTTCGGCGAGGCCTATGCCAAGGCGCAGCTCGCTTCGGGTGTCAGCTTGCCGACCGGTGGCAAGGCATTGCTTTCGGTGCGCGAGCAGGACAAGCCTGCCGCTGTCGAACTGGCGAAGATCCTCGTCGAGCGCGGCTTCGAACTGGTCGCCACGCACGGCACCGCCAAGGCCATCAATGCGGCTGGCGTTGCCTGTGAAGGTGTGAACAAGGTTCGTGAGGGTCGCCCGCACGTCGTCGACATCATCAAGAACGATGAAGTGTCGTTGATCGTGAACACCACCGAGGGCAAGCAGGCGGTGATCGAATCCTATTCCATCCGCCGCGAGGCGCTGCACCACAAGGTCACGTATTACACGACCATTGCGGCCGCCAAGGCGACCACGATCGCCATGGATCACATCGACAGCGCCGACGTCAGCAGGTTGCAGGCACTGCATGCTGAATACGTCGAGACCGCGTAAGGAGGCGAGGCATGAACAAGGTACCCATTACCGTCCAGGGCGCGGAAAAGCTCAAGGAAGAATTGAAACGCTTGAAGTCGACGGATCGCCCGCAGGTGATCGAGGCGATTGCCGAGGCGCGCGCGCACGGTGATCTCAAGGAGAACGCCGAGTATCACGCAGCGCGCGAGCAGCAATCCTTCATCGAGGGTCGCATCAAGGAAATCGAAGGCAAGCTGTCGAATGCCGAGGTCATCGACGTGACAGCAGTGAATGCCGGAGGCAAGGTGATTTTCGGCGCGACCGTCGATCTGCTGAACGTCGATACGGACGAAGAGATCACTTACAAGATCGTTGGCGAGGACGAGGCCGACATCAAGAACGGCCTGATCAATTACAGCTCGCCGATTGCCCGTGGCCTGATCGGCAAGATGGAAGGTGACGAGCTGACGATCAATACGCCGGGTGGCGAAAAGAACTTTGAAATCCTCGAGGTGAAATACCTCTAGGGCTTACTTCTTCGGCAGGTCGATCTTGGCGCCGTCAGGATTGCGCTTGAACAAGGTCGCCACATGGCCGATGCGCTGGATCAGGATGGCGCCGGTCTCGTCGACGATCTCGTCCACCATGGCATCACGGTCGGCATGATCGCCAGCCAGCACCTTTACCTTGACCAGCTCGTGAGCGGTCAGTGCCAGGCTGATTTCACGCAGCACCGCTTCGGTCAGGCCGTTCGCTCCCGTCTGCACGATGACCTTGCGGTCATGCGCGAGTCCCTTCAGGAATTTGCGCTGTTTTTCGGTCAGGGTCGGGTTGGTCATGATGGTCGCCGTCAATATGATGTCCGGAAAGGCGGGCATCCTACCATGCCGCAGTCCTGTACGACGAAATTCCGACCACAGCGCGTCTGAAATATTGAGAGAATGGCATCATGCCCAAGCGCCGCCACAGCAAGAGTTCTTCCCGCTGGCTGACCGAGCACTTTTCCGATGAATTCGTGAAACGTGCGCAGGCCGAGGGCTGGCGTTCGCGTGCGGTTTACAAGCTGGAAGAAATCGACCAGAAAGACCGGCTATTCAAGCCCGGCATGACGGTGATCGATCTGGGCGCGGCGCCGGGCGGGTGGTGCCAGTACGTGGTGAAAAAGCTGGGGAAAAAGGGCCGCCTGCTGGCCCTGGACATCCTGGACATGGAGCCAATGGACGGTGTGGAATTCCTGCAGGGCGATTTCACCGATGACGAGCCGCTGGCGCGCCTGCTGGACACCCTCGGAAATGATCGTCCGGACCTTGTGATTTCCGATATGGCCCCCAATATGAGTGGTATGGATGCCATCGACCAGCCGAAATCCATGTACCTGGCCGAGCTGGCGCTGGACCTGGCCGAAAAGGTCCTGCGGCCCGGTGGCAGCTTCCTGACCAAGATTTTCCAGGGCGAGGGCTTTGACGAATACCTGAGGCAGCTCCGCTCGAAATTCGGGACGGTAGTCACGCGCAAGCCAAAGGCCTCGCGTGGTCGCAGCCGGGAGGTGTATCTCTTGGCCCGGAACTACCGCCTGTAGTACTGTCTAAGGTCTGAGAGACCGACGCCTGTTCTGTAAAATTCCCGCTAAATCAGCGGGTTCTGAGAGGTTCTTCCCTTGAACGATACTGCACGCACAATGATTCTCTGGGCCGCCATCCTGGTGGCGCTGATGCTGGTCTTCAACCAGCTGGGTACCAGCCAGAATGCACCCGAGAACCTCAGCTACTCCGAATTCATGAGCCAGGTCGAGCGCGGCAACGTCGCCGACGTGCGCTTCGAGGGTCCCATGGGCCGCAAGATCTCGGGCAGCTACAACAACGGCGATGCCTTCACGACCTACAGCCCCGAGACCGACAACACGGTGCTGATCGGCGAGCTGCGAGATTCCGGCGTGCAGATCACGGCCAAGGAGCCCGAGCCGAACACCCTGGCATCGATCTTCTTCAACTTCGGTCCCATCCTGCTGTTCATCGCTGTCTGGCTGTATTTCATGCGCCAGATGCAGGGCGGCGGCGGCGGCAAGGGCGCCATGTCCTTCGGCAAGTCGCGGGCCCGCCTGATGGGCGAAGACCAGGTCCGGGTCACCTTCAACGATGTGGCCGGCGTGGAAGAGGCCAAGGAAGAAGTGGTCGAGCTGGTCGAGTTCCTGCGTGATCCCGGCAAGTTCCAGCGCCTCGGCGGCAAGATTCCGCGTGGCGTGCTGATGGTCGGCAGCCCGGGTACCGGCAAGACCTTGCTGGCGCGCGCCATTGCGGGCGAGGCCAAGGTGCCGTTCTTCACCATCTCCGGTTCCGACTTTGTCGAGATGTTCGTTGGCGTGGGTGCGTCCCGCGTGCGCGACATGTTCGAGCAGGCCAAGAAGCATGCGCCGTGCATCATCTTCATCGACGAGATCGATGCGGTCGGTCGTCATCGTGGCGCCGGTCTTGGCGGTGGCCATGACGAACGCGAGCAGACCTTGAACCAGTTGCTGGTCGAGATGGACGGTTTCGAAGGCAACGAAGGCGTGATCATCATCGCGGCAACCAACCGCCCCGACGTGCTCGATCCTGCGCTGCTGCGCCCCGGTCGCTTCGACCGCCAGGTCGTGGTGCCGCTGCCGGATGTGCGCGGTCGCGAGCAGATCCTGAAAGTGCACCTGCGCAAGGTGCCGACGGCCGAGGGGATCAGCCCCTCGATCATTGCCCGCGGCACCCCGGGTTTCTCCGGCGCGGATCTCGCCAACCTGGTGAACGAGGCCGCATTGTTTGCCGCCCGTGCCAACCGCAAGGCGGTCAGCATGGAAGAGCTGGAGAAGGCCAAGGACAAGATCATGATGGGCTCGGAACGTCGCTCCATGGTGATGTCCGATGACGAGAAGAAGCTGACGGCCTACCACGAGGCCGGCCACGCCATTGTCGGCCTGTCGGTGCCGGATCACGATCCGGTCTACAAGGTCACCATCATTCCTCGCGGTCGTGCGCTGGGTGTGACCATGTTCCTGCCCGAAGAGGACCGCTACAGCTATTCCAAGCGTCGCCTGGAAAGCAGCATCTGCTCGCTGTTCGGCGGGCGCATTGCCGAGGAACAGATCTTCGGCAAGGACGCGGTAACAACCGGTGCCTCGAACGATATCGAGCGGGCCACGGCCATTGCCAAGAACATGGTGGTGAAGTGGGGCCTGTCGGAAAAGATGGGTCCGCTGACCTACGAGGAAGACGAGGGCGAGGTGTTTCTTGGCCACTCGATGGCGTCGAAGGGTTCGAGCGTGTCGGGTTATACCCAGCGTGACATCGACGAGGAAATCCGCGCCATCATCGACAAGAACTACCAGCGTGCGGAACAGATTCTCAAGGACAAGGCCGACAAGCTTGAAACCATGGCCCAGGCCCTGATCAAGTACGAGACCATCGATACGCACCAGATCAAGGACATCATGGAAGGCAAGGAGCCGCGACCGCCCGCTGACTGGAGCAACACGCCGCCGAGCGGTGGCGCCACGGCAGGTGACGAGGCCGGTGGCAAGGATGATGCTGCCGGGGATCCCGCCGAGTCACATTGACCGCTCTCTGAACTGACCTGCAATCACGACGCGCCCGGCATACGCCGGGCGCTTTCGTTTCAGGCAGGCGTTTCAGGCATAATACCGCCCGTTCTCAGGCAGCAACCGGAACAGGGATTCTCGTGCTGGAAGAAACTCGACCGCAGATCATGGGTGTGCTGAATGTCACACCGGACAGCTTTTCCGATGGCGGGAAGTTCCTCGCTGCCGATGCGGCGCTCGCCCAGGCCGAACGGATGATCGACGAGGGTGCCGACATCATCGACATCGGTGGCGAGTCGACGCGCCCTGGTGCCGATCCGGTGCCGGTCGAGGAAGAACTGCGCCGCGTGCTGCCGGTCATCGAAGCGCTGGCCGGACGGATTCGCGTGCCGATTTCCATTGATACTGCCAAGCCGGAGGTCATGCGGGCGGCAGCCGGGGCAGGTGCTTCGCTGTTGAATGACGTCAATGCTTTCCGGGCCGAGGGCGCCGTGGCAACGGCCGCCGAACTGGGGCTGGATGTCTGCATCATGCACATGAAGGGCGAGCCCCGGACCATGCAACTGCAACCGCAGTACGACGACGTGGTGGCGGAAGTGCGCGATTTCCTGCTGGCTCGAGCCAGCGAACTCGAGGCGGCCGGCCTGCCGCGCGAGAGAATCATCATCGATCCCGGTTTCGGCTTCGGCAAGACCTTGCAGCACAACCTGGCATTGCTGGCAGGGCTGGGTGAACTTGCGGCGGCCGGTTACCCCGTGCTGGCAGGCATGTCGAGAAAGTCGATGGTGGGTGCCCTGCTGGACACACCGGTGGATGACCGCCTGTATGGCAGCATTGCGCTGGCAACCATTGCAGCCATGCATGGGGCGAGTATCCTGCGGGTACATGATGTGCGCGCTACCCGCGACGCCCTGCGCATTGCCGGGGCCGTGCTGGCGCAGCAGTCGAACGTGGAGGGCGTGTAGGTGAGCAGGAAATACTTCGGCACGGACGGTATTCGCGGACGCGTCGGCGTCTCGCCGATGTCGGCCGATTTCGTGCTGCGCCTGGGCTGGGCGGCGGGCCGCGTGCTGGCTGCCGAAGCCCCCGAGACCGGCAGGCATCGCAAGGTGTTGATCGGCAAGGACACGCGCGTGTCCGGTTACCTGTTCGAATCCGCCCTGGAAGCCGGCCTGTCCTCTGCCGGTGTGGATGTGGTCCTGCTCGGGCCCATTCCGACGCCCGCGGTCGCGGCGCTGGTGCAGGAAGAGCAGGCCGACGCCGGCATCGTGATTTCCGCGTCCCACAACCCCTTCCACGATAACGGCATCAAGTTCTTCGGTCCCGACGGTCGCAAGCTGTCGGACGCGGTGGAGCTGGCGATCGAAGCGCGGCTCGGCGAGACCTTCGAGACGGTCGATTCGGAGCAGCTGGGCAAGGCCGCCCGCATGAACGACGCGACCGATCGCTACATCGAGTTCTGCCGCCAATCCGTGCCCCGGGAATTGCGCCTGGCCGGCATGAAAATTGCGTTCGATGGCGCCAATGGCGCGGGCTACCAGGCGGGACCAAAGCTGCTCAGGGCACTGGATGCCGAGGTCGTCACCGTGGGCTGCGAGCCCGATGGCATGAACATCAACCGCGACGTGGGTTCTACCCACCCGGAGGCGCTGGTCGACTGCGTCAAGCGGGAGGGCGCGGACCTCGGCATTGCGCTGGATGGCGATGGCGACCGGGTGCTGATGGTGGACGCGGATGGCCGTATTTATGATGGCGACGAGCTGGTGTATGCCATTGCCTCGCACCGCCACCAGGCGGGAACCTTGAAGGGGCCGGTGATCGGCACCTTGATGACCAACCTGGCCATCGAGCAGGCACTCAAGGCCGAGGGAATCGAATTCCACCGTGCCAAGGTCGGCGACCGCTATGTCATGGAATTGCTGGACAAGCACCACGGCGAAGTCGGAGGCGAGGGCTCCGGCCATATCCTCTGCCTGGACAAGCACAGCACGGGCGACGGGCTGATTGCGGCGTTGCAGGTGCTGGAGGCGCTCAAGGCTTCCGGCAAGAGCCTGGCCGGGTTTCTCGGGCCGGTGCAGAAGTTCCCCCAGACACTGGTCAATGTTCGGGTCGAGGAACGCCCGGCGATGGACCACCCGGAGATTGTCGCCGCCGTGTCGGCGGCCGAGGGAAGGCTGGCCGCTGATGGGCGGGTGCTGCTGCGCCCGAGCGGTACCGAACCGGTCATTCGGGTGATGGTCGAGGGCGCGGATCCCGCGCTGGTCGGGCAGTTGGCCAAGGAGCTGGCCCAAGTGGTTGAAAATGCCGCAAATAATCCCGACTGAAGCCTGATATTCGTTGATTTTCGCGGGTCCTGTCGTTAACCTTCCGCGCTTCGATTTCCAAGCCTTACACAAGCAGGGGTAGCCCATGCGTCAGCCACTGGTAGCCGGTAACTGGAAGATGAATGGCAGCCGCGAAATGACCGCGGAACTGCTGGAATCCCTTGCGCGTGGCCTGGAAGACGGGTCGGCAGCCGAGGTCCTGGTGTGTCCGCCGTTCGTCTACCTGGCCGATGCCCAGCGTGCCGTCCGTGGCACCGGCATGAAACTCGGCAGCCAGAGCGTTTGCGCCGAGGAGAAGGGCGCCTTCACCGGCGAGGTCGCGGCCGAAATGCTGCTGGATTTCGACTGTGAATACGTCATCGTCGGCCACAGCGAGCGCCGCAGCGTGTATGGCGAGGACAACGCCCTGGTGGCCCGCAAGTTCATGGCGGCCCTGAAGGCCGGCCTGAAGCCGATTGTCTGTGTCGGCGAGACCCTCGAGCAGCGGGAATCCGGCGACACCGACACGGTCATTGCCGAGCAGATTGCCGCGGTGCTGGATGCCGCGGGTGTCAGTGCATTTGCCAATGCCGTGATTGCCTACGAACCGGTCTGGGCCATTGGTACCGGCAAGACGGCTTCGCCGGAAGAAGCGCAGGCCGTGCACAAGAATATTCGCGACATCATCGCCTCGGAAGATGCTACAATCGCGGGCTCGCTGCGCATCCTTTACGGTGGCAGCGTCAAGGCCTCCAACGCCGCCGAACTGTTTGCCATGCCGGATATCGATGGCGGACTGATAGGCGGCGCTTCGCTTGAGGCGGAACAGTTCCTGAGCATCGCGCAGGCTGCTGGCTGAGCAGGGCGCGGTACTCGACAACAACGTATTGAATCGGAAGATTTTCCAGAGAAGCTGAAATGACCACCATCAACCTCGTACTCCTCGTTCACGTGATCCTCGCTTTTGCGCTGGTTCTCCTGATCCTCGTGCAGCATGGCAAGGGCGCTGACGCTGGCGCGGCCTTCGGCAGTGGCGCATCCAGCACCGTGTTCGGTGCCGCCGGTTCGGCCAACTTCCTGAGTCGTGCCACCAAGTGGCTGGCGATTGCCTTTTTTGCCACCAGCGGTGGCCTGGCCTACCTGTCGCAGGACCTGACGGCTGGCGCACCAAGCGTGATGGCGGCCGAGGGTGTCGAGCAGGCCGGCGAGCCGGCAATGATCCCGGCGGACGAGTCCGACGTGCCAGCTGCCACCGAGACGGCAGGCGCGGCTGAAGACAATGCGTCCGCCGAGGACGGCGACGAGTAAGGATTTCGCCACCGCCGGGCGGTGGCAACCCGACATGCGGATGTGGTGGAACTGGTAGACACGCAGTCTTGAGGGGGCTGTGGCGCAAGCCGTGCGAGTTCGAGTCTCGCCATCCGCACCAGTTTTTGAGTTGATGATCGAGCGGGCCACAGGCGATCCCGGCAGGGACCCCTGCTACGGCCCAGACGCCTGGGGGACATGTAAATGGCCCCCTTATTACTGTTAAAATGCCGGTCTTTCGGCAGGCCACGGGTGCGTCCGTAATGCTGCAAGAATACGTTCCGATTCTCGTTTTCCTCGGTATCGCGTCCGGACTGGGCATTGTCCTGATCCTGGTCGGCCTGACCATCGGTCGCTGGGCCTCCAAGGGCAAGTGGGATGCCGAGAAGCTCTCCCCCTACGAGTGCGGCTTCGAGGCCTTCGAAGACGCTCGCATGAAGTTCGATGTGCGCTACTACCTGGTCGCCATCCTGTTCATCATTTTCGATCTCGAAATCGCATTCCTGTTCCCCTGGGCGGTCGCCCTGGGTGACATCGGCCATTTCGGTTTCTGGGCCATGGCGCTGTTCCTCGGCATTCTCGTGATCGGTTTCATCTACGAATGGAAGAAAGGAGCTCTCGAATGGGAGTAGAAGGCGCTGCCAACAAGGGTTTCGTCGTCACCGGCGTCGACAACCTCATCAACTGGGCACGCACCGGCTCGATGTGGCCGATGACCTTCGGCCTGGCCTGCTGTGCGGTCGAGATGATGCATGCCGGTGCTTCCCGTTACGACCTTGACCGTTTCGGCGTGATCTTCCGCCCGAGTCCGCGCCAGTCGGACGTCATGATTGTCGCCGGTACGCTGGTGAACAAGATGGCTCCCGCGCTGCGCAAGGTCTACGACCAGATGCCGGCGCCACGCTGGGTCATCTCCATGGGCTCCTGCGCCAACGGCGGCGGCTACTACCACTATTCCTACGCGGTCGTGCGCGGTTGTGATCGCGTCGTACCGGTCGATGTCTACGTGCCCGGTTGCCCGCCGACGGCGGAGCAGCTGATGTACGGCATCATCCAGTTGCAGAAAAAAATTCGCAGAACCAACACCATCGCGCGCTGAGCGCCAGCAGGAGCCGGCAATGTCGGAGAAACTGAAACGGCTTGCAGCCCGGGTTGACGAGCGCTTCGAAAAGCAGCTGACCCGAGTCGAGTCACATCCAGGCGAACTGAGTTACGAAGTCGCGGCCAGGGACCTGCTCGAGGTCTGCCAGGCGTTGCACGACGAAGCCGACTTCGGCTTCGAGCAGTGCATGGACGTCTGCGCCGTCGATTACCTGAGTTACGGCCAGGGCGAGTGGCGTACCAATGATGCGACCGATACTGGTTTCAGTCGCGGCGTGCATCGCACCCTGCGTGACGCCGAACCGAATTACGACCGCCGTTTCGCTGTCGTTTATCACCTGCAGTCGAATGCCAACAACCATCGCCTGCGGCTGAAGGTTTTCTGCGATGCGGCCGAGCCGCCGATCGTGCCGTCGGTGAACTCGATCTGGAATTCGGCCAACTGGTTCGAGCGCGAGGCCTTCGACCTTTACGGGATCCTGTTCGACGGCCACCCGGACATGCGCCGCATCCTGACCGACTACGGCTTTGTCGGCCATCCCTTCCGCAAGGACTTTCCGCTCAGCGGCCACGTCGAGGTTCGCTTCGACCCCGAGAAGGGCCGCGTGGTCTACCAGCCGGTGTCCATCGAGCCGCGCACCCTGGTGCCTAAAGTCATCCGCAAGGATCACCGCTACGCGGACATGCTGAAGGCCCAGGACAACGCGAAAGTGAAGGACCAGTCGAAGGAGAACGCCGGCGATGCGTGAGATCCAGTCATACACCATGAACTTCGGTCCGCAGCATCCGGCAGCACATGGCGTGCTGCGCCTGGTGATGGAGATGGAAGGCGAGGTGATTCGCGGTCTTGATCCGCACATCGGCCTGTTGCATCGCGCGACCGAGAAGCTGGCCGAGTCGAAGCCGTACAACCAGTCGATCGGCTACATGGATCGTCTCGACTACGTGTCGATGATGGTCAACGAGCATGCTTACGTCATGGCGATCGAGAAGCTGCTGGGTGTCCAGCCGCCGAAGCGTGCGCAGTACATCCGCGCCATGTTCGACGAGCTGACCCGCATCACCAATCACCTGATGTGGCTGGGTGCGCACGGTCTCGACATCGGCGCCATGACCATCTTCCTGTATTGCTTCCGTGAGCGCGAAGACATCATGGACATGTACGAAGCCGTGTCCGGCGCGCGCATGCATGCAACCTACTACCGTCCGGGCGGCGTGCACCGCGACCTGCCTGAAAAGATGCCGCAGTACCAGGCCTCCAAGTTCCGCAGCAAGAAGGAACTGGAAAAGCTGAACGACGCGCGCTCGGGGTCGCTGCTCGACTTCATCGATGACTTCGCGAATCGCTTCCCGGGCCTGGTCGACGAGTACGAAACACTGCTGACCGACAATCGCATCTGGAAGCAGCGCACCGTCGGTATCGGTGTCGTCTCGCCGGAGCGAGCCCTGAATCTCGGCTTCAGCGGTCCGATGCTGCGCGGTTCCGGATTTGCGTGGGACCTGCGCAAGAAACAGCCGTACTCGGTCTACAACGAACTCGACTTCGACATTCCGGTCGGCGTGAATGGCGACTGCTATGACCGTTACCTGGTGCGTATCGAGGAGATGCGCCAGTCTGCAAATATCGTCAAGCAGTGCGTCAAGTGGCTGCGCGACAACCCGGGTCCGATCAAGATCGACGACCACAAGATTTCGCCGCCGCGTCGCGAGGAAGCGAAGGGCGACATGGAATCGCTGATTCATCACTTCAAGCTCTACACCGAGGGTTATTGCCCGCCGGAAGGCGAGGTCTATGCCGCGGTGGAGCATCCGAAGGGCGAGCTGGGTGTGTACCTGGTGTCCGATGGCTCCAACAAGCCGTACCGCATGAAGGTCCGTGCGCCGGGCTTTGCGCACCTCGCGTCCATCGACGAAATGTGCAAGGGCCACATGCTGGCCGACCTGGTGTCGATCATCGGCACGCAGGACATCGTATTCGGGGAGATCGACCGCTGATGTCTGAGCAAGCAAACAACGCCGTGCTGTCGGCGCACATCATCGAGGAAATCGATCACGCGCTGGCCAAGTACCCGGCCGAGCAGAAGCGATCTGCCGTGCTTGCCGCACTGCATGCCGTGCAGCACGAGCATGGGCACTTGTCCAACGAACTCATGGATGCGGTCGCCGCAAAACTCGAGATCGAGCCGATCAAGGTCTACGAGGTTGCGACCTTCTATTCCATGTTCGAAACGAAGGAGGTAGGTCGCAACAGCATCTCCGTCTGCACCAACATCTCCTGCATGCTGCGCGGCGCGGACGAGATCGTCGAGCACATCGAGAACAAGCTGGGAATCAAGACCGGTCAGTCGTCGGAAGATGGCAAGTGGCACATGAAGTGCGAGGAAGAATGCCTCGCCGCCTGTCGCAACGCGCCGATGATGATGGTGAACCACAAGTATTACGAGAATCTCACCACCGACAAGGTGGACGAGATTCTGGACGAGCTGGACTGACGCTCCACGCACGGAGTAGGGAAGCACGAAATGGCTGAACAGGTATTCGTTTGCTACGAGACGATGGAGAAGTTCCCGGACGAGCCGTGGAGCTTCGAGAACTACCGGAAAATCGGTGGTTACGACGCGCTCGAGAAGATCCTGAAGGAAAAGATCTCGCCTGAAGAAGTCGTCGAGATGGTCAAGGCGTCCGGCCTGCGTGGTCGTGGCGGTGCCGGCTTCCCGACGGGCCTGAAGTGGTCCTTCATGCCGAAGGGCGACATGCAGAAGTACGTGGTCTGCAACTCCGACGAATCGGAGCCGGGCACCTGCAAGGATCGCGACATCCTGCGCTACAACCCGCATGCCCTGGTCGAGGGCATGATCATCGCCGGTTACGCCATGGGCGCCACGGTCGGTTACAACTACATTCGCGGCGAATTCATGGACGAGCCGTATCCGCGCATGGAGCAGGCCCTCAAGGAAGCCCGCGAGGCCGGCTACATCGGCAAGAACATCCTGGGCTCGGGTTTCGATTTCGAACTGCACAACCACCTCGGTGCAGGTGCGTACATCTGCGGCGAGGAAACCGCGCTGCTGGAATCGCTGGAAGGCAAGAAGGGCCAGCCGCGATACAAGCCGCCGTTCCCGGCCAACTACGGTGTCTACGGCAAGCCGACCACCATCAACAACACCGAGTCCTATGCCTCCGTGCCGACCATCATCCGGAAGGGTCCGGAGTGGTTTGCGGGTCTCGGTACCGAGAAGAGCGGTGGTTCGAAGATCTTCTCCGTGTCCGGCCATGTCGAAAAGCCGGGCAATTACGAAGTGAAGATGGGCATGCCGTTCAAGGACCTGCTCGAGCTGGCGGGCGGTGTCTGGCAGGGGCGCAAGCTCAAGGCCGTCATCCCGGGCGGTTCGTCTGTGCCGGTCGTGCCGGGCGAGCTGATGCTGCAGGCCAACATGGATTACGAATCGATTCGTGATGTCACGGGGTCGATGCTGGGTTCGGGTGCGGTGGTCGTGGTCGATGACCAGACCTGCATGGTGAACCTGCTGAAACGCATTTCGCGTTTCTACTATTCCGAATCCTGTGGCCAGTGCACGCCGTGCCGCGAGGGCACCGGCTGGCTGTACCGGGTGCTGGAGCGCCTCGAAGACGGCCAGGGCCGCATGGAAGATCTCGACATGCTGGACGACGTGGCCAGCAAGATCGAAGGTCACACCATCTGCGCGCTGGGTGATGCAGCCGCGATGCCGGTCCGCAGCTTCATCAAGCACTACCGCGATGAATTTGCGTATCACGTCGAGCACGGCTGCTGCATGGTCGGGCCAGGTGCGAAGAAGCCGGCCGACAACGCGGCGTAATTTGGAAACGAATTTTTCAGGTCGACACCACGGTGTCGGCGCCAGGAACCAAGCTTGGAACCGAAACAGATGAGCGACGATCAGGTAACGATAGAAGTCGACGGCAAGGAGCTGAAAGCCCGCAAGGGACAGATGCTCATGGAAGTGACGGACGCCGAAGGCGTTTACGTCCCGCGCTTCTGCTATCACGAAAAGCTTTCGGTCGCGGCCAATTGCCGCATGTGCCTCGTGGAAGTCGAGAAGGCACCGAAGCCGATGCCGGCCTGTGCCACGCCGGTGATGGACGGCATGAAGGTGTTCACGAACTCGCCGCGTGCCTTGTCGGCGCAAAAGGCGACCATGGAATTCCTGCTGATCAACCACCCGCTGGACTGCCCGGTCTGCGACCAGGGTGGTGAATGCGAGCTGCAGGACCTGGCGATGGGCTTCGGTTCCGATGTATCGCGTTACACCGAGGGCAAGCGCGTCGTGCCGGACAAGAACATCGGTCCGCTGGTGTCCACCGACATGACCCGCTGCATTCACTGCACGCGTTGCGTTCGCTTCGGCGAGGAAGTGGCCGGTATCCAGGAGCTGGGTGCGACGGGTCGAGGCGAGCACATGCAGATCGGTACGTACATCGAGAAGAGCGTCGATCACGAACTGTCGGGCAATGTCATCGATCTCTGCCCGGTCGGTGCACTGAATTCCAAGCCATTCCGCATGCGTGGCCGCAGCTGGGAAATGCTCGAGCATGCGCTGGTGGCACCGCACGACTGTGCGGGTTCGAACCTGTTCGGCCACACCCTGCGCGGCAAGTTCATGCGCGTCGTGCCACGTGACAACGAATCCATCAACGAGACCTGGATCGCCGATCGCGACCGGTTCAGCTACGAAGGCATTCATGCCGGGCAGCGCCTGCAGAAGCCGATGTTGAAGATCGATGGCGAGTGGGTCGAAACCAACTGGGACGAAGCGCTGGAAGTGGCTGCCAAGCGACTGAAGGCCGTGCTGGCAGAACATGGCGCCGAGCAGCTCGGCGTGCTGGCCTCGGCGTCGTCGACGCTCGAAGAGTTCTGGCTGCTCAAGCGCCTCGCGAATGCGCTGGGCGTCGCCAACATCGACCATCGCCTCCGCCAGGTCGATTTCCGCAATGATGCCGACGCACCGGTCTACCCGTCGCTGGGTTGTGGCATCTCGGAACTCGAAGCCATGAACAGCGTGTTCGTGGTCGGTTCCAGCCTGCGCAAGGACGTGCCGATCGTGGCGCACCGCGTGCGCAAGGCGGCGATGGCTGGCGCGCAGGTGTCCTTCCTGAATCCGCGGCAATACGAATTCCTGTTCCCGGTGCATGCCGAGCGCGTGGCGGGCTACGCCGAGCTGGTGAACGAGCTGGCCGCTGTGGCAAAGGCCGTCGCCGACAAGTCAGGCAAGAAGCTGCCGGCTTCCATCGCCGGCATTGCCGACAAGGCCGAAGTCAATGATGCGGCGAGAGCGATTGCCGCCTCGTTGGTCGATGGCGAGCGCACCACGATCATCCTGGGTGACCTGGCTGAAGGTCATCCGGCGTTTGCCGACCTGGAAGTGCTGGCAGCGGCTATTGCCGACATGGCAGGCGCCACCTCTGGCGTGCTGTCCGGCGGTGCCAACAGCGTCGGTGGCTGGCTGGCCGGGGCCGTGCCGCATCGCGACGCGGCTGGCAAGCCTGCCGAGCGGGCCGGGCTGAATGCCGCCGAGATGCTGGACAAGGGTCTCAAGGCCTACCTGTTGCATGGTGTCGAGCCGGAACTCGATGCCTGGAATGCCGCACACGCCGAGAAGGCCGTGCAGGCTGCGGAAACCGTGGTCATGCTGACGTCCTTCATCAGCGAGCGCATGAAGGAATACGCTGACGTGCTGCTGCCGATCGGCACCCTGGGCGAGAGCTCCGGAACCTTCGTCAATGCCGAAGGCCTGTGGCAGCACTTTGGCGGAGCGGCCAAGGCACTCGGCGAAGCGCGTCCGGCCTGGAAGGTCTTGCGAGTGATGGGCAACCTGCTGGAAGTGGATGGTTTCGATTACATGGAGCCGGGCGATGTCACCCAGGAGTGCAGTGATGCACTCGTGTCGATCGAATCGGCCGGCACCTTGAGTTCCTCGCGCAAGCTCGAGGCCTTCAAGGCGGACAAGGGCCTGCATCGTGTTGCCGAAACGGCGCTGTACGGTACCGACATGCTGGTCCGTCGTGCGGCATCCTTGCAGGCAACCGACGATACGCTTCGCCAGCGTGCCGTGATCATGCATTCCGAAGACGCCGCGGCTGCCAAGGTGCAGTCGGGTGACGAGGTCGTGCTCAGTGCCAACGGTGACAGCACGCAGGCCGTGGTTGCCATCGACGATGGCCTGGCGCGTGGCAATGTATTCCTGGCTTCGGGTCTCGAAGGTGTTGCCGGGTTCGGCGCTCGCTTTACCCCTGTTTCGGTCAGCAAGGCTTGAGGACGGTTGAATGGAAATGATTGTCGAATTCGTTCTCGGTATCTGGAACTGGTTCTGGCCGGAAGTTCGCTATGTCCTGGCGATCGTGCCCTGGGTGTTGCTGGTCATGCTGCCGCTGGTAGTGCTGGTCGGTTTCTACACCCTGCTGGAACGCAAGGTCATCGGTGCCATGCAGGGGCGCAACGGACCGAACCGTGTCGGTTTCCATGGCACCTTCCAGTGGCTCGCTGACGTCGTGAAGCTGGTGATGAAGGAAGTCATCATTCCGGCAAACTCCAGCAAGTTCCTGTTCATCATCGCGCCGATCATTTCGCTGGCGCCGGCCTTTGCCACCTGGGCGGTCGTGCCGTTCGATGATGGCTGGGTGCTGGCCGACATCAATGCGGCGCTGCTGTACGTGCTGGCGCTGACCGGCGTGGGTGTCTACGGCGTGATCATTGCCGGCTGGGCATCCAATTCGAAGTACGCTTTCCTCGGCGCCATGCGCTCGGCAGCGCAGATCGTCGCTTACGAAATCGCGATGGGCTTTGCCCTGGTCGGCGTGCTGATGGCTGGCGGTTCGCTGAGCCTCGGCGATATCGTCCGCGCCCAGTCGGGTTCCATCATCGACTGGTTCTGGCTGCCGTTGCTGCCACTGTTCCTGGTCTACTTCATTTCCGGTGTCGCGGAAACGAACCGCGCACCCTTCGACGTCGCGGAAGGTGAATCCGAAATCGTTGCGGGCTTCCATGTCGAATACTCCGGCACGGCCTTTGCCGTGTTCTTCCTGGCCGAGTACGCCAACATGATCCTGATCTCGGCACTGACCGCGATCTTCTTCTTCGGTGGCTGGCTGAGCCCCTTTGCGGGCATCCCGGGCCTGGAAAGCATGTTTGCCGGTGTTCCGGGCATTATCTGGTTCTGCCTGAAGATGTTCTTCTTCATGTACTGCTTCCTGTGGTTCCGCGCGACATTCCCGCGCTACCGCTACGACCAGATCATGCGCCTGGGCTGGAAAGTGTTCATTCCGGTGACCATCGTCTGGTTGATGGTGATGGGCCTGTTCAAGGTCATGGAATGGGGCTGGGATGCACTGGGCATCGTGACCGGCATCGGCACCGTACTGCTTATCCTGATCGCGAAGTTCACCGGGCAGGCGCCGGCGAGCCGCGACAATGACAAGGTGACGCAATCATGACTGCACTACGCAACTGGATCGATACCTGGTTCCTGTCGGAGCTGTGGGGCGGCCTGAAGCTGACGGGCAAGTATTTCTTCAAGCCGAAGATCACCTTGCAGTACCCGGAAGAAAAGACCCCGAAGTCGCCGCGTTTCCGTGGCCTGCATGCGCAGCGCCGCTACCCGAACGGCGAAGAGCGCTGCATTGCCTGCAAGCTCTGCGAGGCGGTCTGCCCGGCGCTGGCAATCACCATCGATTCCGAAATGCGCGAGGACGGTACGCGTCGTACCACGCGCTATGACATCGACCTGTTCAAGTGCATCTACTGCGGCTTCTGCGAGGAAGCCTGTCCGGTCGATGCCATTGTCGAAACCCGCGTGACCGAGTTCCATTTCGAGAAACGTGGCGAACAGGTCATGACCAAGGACAAGCTGCTTGCGGTGGGTGACAAGTACGAAGCGCAGATCGCTGCGGATCGTGCTGCCGACCGCCAGTACCGATAAAGGGGCGAGGATAAGACATGCCATTTTCCGTCGAAGCACTGATCTTCTGGCCGACCGCCGCGCTGCTCGTGTTTGCGGCTCTCGCCGTGATCACCGTGCGCAATCCGGTTCACGCTGCCTTGTTCCTGGTGCTGTGCTTTTTCAGCAGTGCCGTTCTCTGGCTGATGCTGGAGGCCGAGTTCCTGGGCATCGCGCTGGTGCTGGTCTATGTCGGCGCCGTGATGGTGCTGTTCCTGTTCGTGGTGATGATGCTCGACATCAATATCGCTGTGCTGCGCCAGGGCTTCGTCCGGTACGCGCCGCTGGCTGCCATTTTCGCCATCGTCATGGTTGCCGAGCTGGCTTACGTGATCTGGCACAAGCAGCTCGGCATTGCCGAGTACGTGCGCACGCCGCTGCCCGAGGGTTACAGCAACACCTCGGCCATCGGCCAGGTGATGTACACCGAATACGTCTATCCCTTCGAAATTGCAGCGCTGATCCTGCTGGTTGGCATCGTTGTTGCCATCACGTTGACCATGCGCAAGCGCGAAGGAACCAGGCACCAGAATGCGGCCGAGCAGGTGAAGGTGAAGCGCGACGATCGCGTCCGCCTGGTCAAGGTCGAATCGGAAACCGATCAATAGAGTCAGCAACCAACGGTTGCTGCCAAGGAAGCTAGGGGCGAAATACTGATGATTTCCCTGTACCACTACCTGACGCTTGGCGCGGTGCTGTTCAGCATCGCCGTTGCCGGCATCTTCCTGAACCGGAAGAACGTCATCGTCCTGCTGATGTGCGCCGAGCTGATGCTGCTGGCCGTCAACATGAACTTCATCGCATTCTCGCGATTCATGGACGACCTGGCAGGGCAGGTGTTCGTCTTCTTCATCCTGACGGTAGCTGCTGCTGAAGCGGCCATCGGTCTGGCCATCCTTGTCGTGCTGTTCCGCAACCGCAACAGCATCAATGTCGAAGACCTCGACAGCTTGAAGGGCTGAGGACATGGAAAACGTCTATCTCGCAACCGTATTCGCTCCCTTGCTGGCCGCCATCACGGCAGGCCTGTTCGGCAAGGTCATCGGCCGCTCCGGCGCACACTGGATCACCATCCTCGGCGTGGCGATCTCCTTCGTGCTGTCCTGCATCGTCTTCAAGCATCACATCATCGATGGCGCAGAGGTCTACAACGCCTCTGTCTACCAGTGGATGATGGTCGACGGCATCCGCTTCGAGATCGGCTTCCTGGTCGACAGCCTGACCGTGATGATGATGACCGTGGTGACCTTCGTGTCGCTCATGGTGCACATCTACACCATCGGCTACATGCACGAAGACCCGGGTTACCAGCGCTTCTTCAGCTACATCTCGCTGTTCACCTTCTCCATGCTGATGCTGGTGATGTCGAACAACTTCCTGCAGCTGTTCTTCGGCTGGGAAGCGGTCGGCGTGGTGTCGTACCTGCTGATCGGTTTCTGGTTCAAGAAGGAAAGCGCGATCTTCGCCAACATGAAGGCCTTCCTGGTCAACCGTGTGGGTGACTTCGGCTTCCTGCTCGGCATTGCCGGCGTGCTGTTCTACACCGGCACCCTGGATTATGCCGAGGCCTTTGCAGCCGCACCGTCGCTCTCCGGCGAGACCATGCAGATCATCCCGGGCTCCGACTGGCTGGTGCTGTCGGTGATCGGCATCTGCCTGTTCGTCGGCGCGATGGGCAAGTCGGCGCAGGTGCCGCTGCATGTCTGGCTGCCGGACTCCATGGAAGGCCCGACGCCGATTTCCGCCCTGATCCACGCCGCGACCATGGTCACGGCCGGCATCTTCATGGTCGCGCGCATGTCGCCGATCTACGAGCTCGCCGAAACTGCCTTGATGGTCATCCTGGTCATCGGTTCGGTCACCGCCTTCTTCATGGGCCTGCTGGGCATCGTGGCCAATGACATCAAGCGCGTGATTGCCTACTCGACGCTGTCGCAGCTGGGTTACATGACCGTGGCGCTGGGCGCCTCGGCCTACGCCGCCGGCGTCTTCCACCTGATGACGCACGCGTTCTTCAAGGCGCTGCTGTTCCTGGCGGCCGGTTCGGTCATCATCGGCATGCACCACGAGCAGGACATGCGCAAGATGGGTGGCCTGAAGAAGTACATGCCGGTGACGTACTGGACCTCGCTGGTCGGTACGCTGGCACTGATCGGCTTCCCGTTCTTCTCGGGCTTCTTCTCCAAGGATGCCCTGATCGAAGCGGTGCATTACTCCGAACTAGGCTGGGCTGCCGAGGTCGCTTACTGGTCGGTACTGTCGGGCGTGTTCGTCACGGCGCTGTATTCCTTCCGCCTGTTCTTCATGACCTTCCATGGCGAAGAGAAATTCGACAAGAGCCATCACGTGCCGCACGAGTCGCCGCTGGTCGTGACCGTGCCGCTGGTGCTGCTGGCGATCCCGTCCATCTTCATCGGTTATTTCACCATCGGACCGATGCTGTTTGGCGACTACTTTGCCGATTCGATCCATGTTGCCGCCTCGCATGACGTGCTCGGCAAGCTGGGCGAGATCTGGCACGGTCCGGTCGCCTTCGTGCAGCATGCCTTTGCCGGCCCGGCCGTGTACCTGATGACGGCTGGCGTGATCACGGCCTGGGTGTTCTGGTCGTGGAAGCCGGAACTGCCCGGCAAGGTCGAACGCGCCCTGAAGCCGCTGCACTCGCTGCTGGTCAACAAGTACTTTGCCGACGATTTCAACCAGAAGGTCTTTGCCGGCGGTTCGACGCTGCTGGGCAAGGTGTTCTGGAAGGCCGGTGATGAAACGATCATCGATGGCCTGGCCGTGAACGGCTCGGCGCACAGTGTCGGCGCGCTCGCTGCGGTGCTGAAGAAGGTCCAGACGGGTTACCTGTATCACTATGCCTTCGCCATGATCATCGGCGTGTCGGGCATGCTGGCCTGGCTGTTGTTTGCATAGGTCGAATCCAGAACAAGAACCGGACACGATTTCCCGACAGGGGTTGAGGAACAAGAATGTTTAACGATCTTCCATTGCTGAGCCTGGTCATCTGGTTGCCGATTTTCGGTGGCCTGGCCGTGCTGCTGATCGACAAGGCGGGTGACGAGGCGGCCGGCATGCGTGCTCGCTGGGCATCGCTGATCGTGGCGCTGGCCACCTTCCTGGTCAGCCTGCCGCTCTACACGGGCTTCGACATGGCGACGGCGGACATGCAGTTTGTCGAACGCCTGCCGTGGATCGATTACCTGAACGTCTGGTACCACCTCGGCATCGACGGCATTGCCTTGCCGCTGATCCTGCTGACGACCTTCGTGACCGTGCTGGTCGTGGCCGCCGGCTGGGAAGTGATCAAGGACCGGGTGGGGCAGTACATGGCCGCCTTCCTGATCATGGAAGGCCTCATGAATGGCGTGTTCTCCGCCGTCGACGGCCTGCTGTTCTACATCTTCTGGGAAGCCATGCTGATCCCGATGTTCCTGATCATCGGCATCTGGGGTGGTCCGCGCCGCGTCTACGCGACCATCAAGTTCTTCCTCTATACCTTCCTCGGCTCGGTATTCATGCTGGTGGCGCTGATCTACCTCTACATGCAGGCGGGTGGCAGCTACAACATCCTCGATTTCCATGCGCTGCCGCTGCCGATGACGGCGCAGATCCTGATCTTCCTGGCGTTCTTTGCTGCCTTCGCGGTGAAGATCCCGATGTTCCCGGTGCACACCTGGTTGCCGGATGCGCACGTGGAAGCACCGACCGGCGGTTCCGTCATCCTGGCGGCCATCATGCTGAAGCTGGGTGGTTACGGCTTCCTGCGCTTTGCGCTGCCGATCGCCCCCGACGCTTCGGCTTACCTTGATGGTTTCGTGATTGCGTTGTCGCTGATCGCGGTGGTCTACATCGGATTCGTCGCGCTGGTGCAGCAGGACATGAAGAAGCTGATTGCCTATTCCTCGATTGCCCACATGGGCTTCGTGACCCTGGGCTTCTTCCTGCCGTTTGCCATCTGGACGGCCACGGGCTCGACCCAGGGTGCCGTGCTGGGCATGGCTGGCGGCATGGTGCAGATGATTTCCCATGGCTTCATCTCCGGCGCGCTGTTCCTCTGCGTGGGCGTGATGTATGACCGCGTGCACAGTCGCGAGATCTCGGCCTACGGCGGCGTGGCCAACACCATGCCGGTGTTCGCCGCGTTCATGGTGCTGTTCGCGATGGCCAACTCGGGCCTGCCAGGTACCTCGGGCTTCGTGGGTGAATTCATGGTGATCCTGGCGAGCTTCAATGCAAGCTTCTGGATTGCCTTTGCCGCTGCAATGACGCTGATTCTCGGCGCTGCCTACACGCTCTGGCTGGTCAAGCGCGTGCTGTACGGTGAAGTCGCCAACGACAACGTGGCGAAGCTCGAAGACGTCAATCGTCGCGAGTTCGCCATCCTCGCCGTGCTGGCCGCGACGGTGCTGTTCTTCGGCATCTACCCGGACCCGCTGACCGAGGTCATGAACGCCAGTATCGAAAACCTCGTCGCGCATGTAATGCAGTCGAAACTGTAAGGGATCGAAACAGAAACCATGGCTACGAATTTCATAACTCCCGACCTGATGCCCGCCTTGCCGGAAATCTTCCTGATGAGCATGGCTTGCATCATCCTGGTCGCCGATCTCTTCCTCGAGCAGGATCGCCGCATCGTCACGCACTGGATGTCCATGGGGACGCTGGTGATCCTTGCGCTGATCACCATGTCGCAGAATGACAACGTGACGGTGTCGACCTTCGGTGGCATGTACATTGCCGATGGCATGGCGCATGTATTGAAGCTGGTTGCCTACGCGACCATGGGCGCGATCTTCATCTATTCCAAGGAATACCTGGAGGCGCGCAATCTCTTCCAGGGCGAGTTCTACACCCTTGGCCTGTTCGCCTTGCTGGGCGTGATGGTGATGATTTCGGCGCATCACTTCGTGGTGCTGTATCTCGGTCTCGAGCTGCTGTCGCTGTCCCTGTACGGCCTGGTGGCCATGCAGCGTGACAACGGGGTAGCCTCCGAAGCCGCCATGAAGTACTTCATCCTGGGTGCGATCGCCTCCGGCTTCCTGCTCTATGGCATGTCGATTCTTTACGGTGTGACCGGCGCCCTGGGCATCACCGAGGTCGCTGCCTATGTCAGCAGTCATTCGATGTCCGTCGGCCTGGTGCTGGGCGTGGTGTTCGTGGTGGCCGGACTTGCCTTCAAGCTGGGTGCCGTGCCGTTCCACATGTGGGTGCCGGATGTTTATGACGGCGCGCCGACGGCCATGACCCTGATGATCGGTACCGTGCCCAAGCTCGGTGGCTTTGCGCTGTTCATGCGCCTGCTGGCCGATGGCCTGGGCGATGCACAGCAGGCCTGGCAGCTGATGCTGATCGTCCTGTCGGTGGCTTCCATGGCCATCGGTGCCACGGTCGCCATCGTCCAGACCAGCATGAAGCGCCTGCTGGCGTATTCGACCATCTCGCACGTCGGCTTCATCCTGCTGGGCATCCTGGCCGGCACGGAGCAGGGCTATGAGGCGGCCATGTTCTACACCATCATCTACGTGATCATGTCGGCCGCCGGCTTCGGCATGATCCTGCTGCTGGCCCGCAATGGCTTCGAGGCCGACCAGGTCAGCGATTTCGCCGGGCTGGCGCGTCGCAGCCCCTGGTTCGCCGCGATGATGATGTTCGTCATGTTCGGCATGGCCGGCGTGCCGCCATTTGCCGGTTTCTTTGCCAAGTTCGAGGTGATTCGCGCCGTGCTGGACGTGGACCTGCTCTGGCTGGCCATTGCCGCGGTGGTGTTCTCGGTCATCAGTGCCTATTACTACCTGAAGGTCGTCAAAGTGATGTACTTCGACGAGCCCGAGGGCGAGATCCTGCCGCTGGAGGCAGCCGCGAATGTCCGCACCGTCATGACCGTCAACGGCCTGCTGATCCTGGGCCTGGGCATCTTCCCGAACGCCCTGATGACGGTCTGCATGCGGGCAATTGGGTACTGAGTAGCCAGAGTCGCACCTTTGGTCGGATCTATGCGGCATTAGTCGCTGATTTGGCTTGAAAAATGGCGCATAAGTCTCTAGTATGCGCGTCTGTCGGGTGCGGGGTGGAGCAGTCTGGCAGCTCGTCGGGCTCATAACCCGAAGGTCGCAGGTTCAAATCCTGCCCCCGCTACCAACTTTGTTGAAAAACCCCGATGGTTATCGGGGTTTTTTCGTTTACGGCCCTGATTTTGGCCCATGCATGGCTGGGGTCGAACTGGAATTGACGTGAGGTTGTTTCCAGAAAGGATATAGAAGTCCTTGATTTACAAGGGCTTTAGGGAGTGGGCCATTGGCCCATTTTTTATTTGATGCAGCGAGTGAGTGTAGGGCGTCCGGATGGCATTGCGTGACCAGATGATCGAACTGCTGGAGCCGACCGTCGAAGCCATGGGCTACGAGCTGGTCGAGGTGGAGTGCAGCACCAATCCCAAGAACGGGCTGTTGCGCCTCTACATCGACGGACCGGACGGCATCGGGCTCGAAGACTGCGAAAAGGTCAGTCACCAGGTCAGTGGCGTGCTGGACGTCGAGGACCCGATGCCGGGCGAGTACTCGCTGGAAGTGTCCTCCCCGGGGCTGGACCGGCCGCTGCGCACGGGCGCGCATTTCGAGGCCGTCATCGGCCAGCGGGTCAAGCTGGAGCTGGACAAGCCGGAGAACGGCCGCTGGCGCTTCACCGGCGAATTGAAAGGTTTTGCCAACGATGTCCTGACCGTGGACGTCGATGGCGAGGAAGTGAACGTGGAAGCGGCAGCGCTGAAGAAGGCGCGGCTGGTTCCGGAATTTTGAGACTGAATAGTCAGGAACTGCAGTCATGACGAAAGAAATTCTGTTGGTTGCCGATGCCGTTTCGAACGAGAAAGGCGTCGACAAGGAAGTGATCTTCGAGGCAATCGAGGCGGCGCTGGCATCGGCCACGCGCAAGCGCCACGGTGGTGACATCGAAGCGCGGGTGGTGATCGATCGCGAAACCGGCGATTACGACACCTTCCGCCGCTGGGAAATCATCGAAGACGATGCCGAGATGGAGTTCCCCGAGAAGCAGATCACCCTCAGTGCCGCGCAGCACGACGAGCCGGACCTGCAGGTCGGTGATTACGTCGAAGAGCAGGTCGAGTCGGTCGCCTTCGGCCGCATCGCTGCCCAGACCGCCAAGCAGGTCATCGTGCAGAAGGTGCGCGAAGCTGAACGTGCCCAGGTCGTCGAGCAGTACGAGGATCGCATCGGCGAATTGCTTACCGGCATCGTCAAGCGCGTCGAACGCGGCGCGGTCTACATCGACCTCGGCGGCAATGCCGAAGCCTACATTCCGCGCGAAGAAATGATTCCGCGCGAGGCCGTGCGCCCGGGTGACCGCGTGCGTGGCTACCTGAAGGAAGTGCGCTCCGAGCAGCGCGGTCCGCAGCTGTTCGTCAGCCGTTCGGATCCGCGCTTCCTCGAAGAGCTGTTCAAGATCGAAGTGCCGGAAATCGGCCAGGGCCTGATCGAGATCATGGGTGCTGCCCGTGATGCCGGCCAGCGCGCCAAGATTGCCGTCAAGTCGAACGACCAGCGCATCGATCCGGTTGGCGCCTGTGTCGGCATGCGTGGTTCGCGCGTGCAGGCCGTGTCGAACGAGCTGGCCGGCGAGCGCATCGACATCATCGTCTGGGACGACAACCCGGCACAGTTCGTGATCAATGCCATGTCGCCGGCCGAGGTCGTGTCGATCGTGGTCGACGAAGACAAGCATTCGATGGATATCGCCGTCGAGGAAGACAAGCTGTCGCTGGCCATTGGCCGTGGCGGCCAGAACATTCGCCTGGCATCACAGCTTTCCGGCTGGGAGCTGAACGTGATGACCGAGTCGCAGGCGGAAGAGAAGACCGAGAGCGAGCTCAAGGAGCTGCAGCAGGTTTTCATGGAACACCTCGACGTGGATACCGAAGTTGCTGCAATCCTGGTTCAGGAAGGCTTTTCCAGCATCGAGGAAGTGGCCTACGTGCCCGAGTCCGAGCTGGAGCAGATCGAGGAATTCGACGAGGACATCGTCGCCGAACTGCGCGGTCGTGCGCGCGACGTGCTGCTGACGCAGGCGATCCAGAGTGAAGAGCAGATTGGTGATGCCAAGCCGGCAGACGACCTGCTGGGCATGGAAGGCATGGACGAGGCGCTGGCCTACGTGCTGGCTGCCAAGGGCATCATCACCATGGAAGATCTCGCCGAGCAGGCGACCGATGAACTGATGGAAATCGAAGGCATGGACGAAGAACGTGCCAAGCAGCTCATCATGACGGCCCGCGAGCCGTGGTTTGCCGAGCAGGAATAAGGAACCGGTCACACCGGGAGGGATTCAATGGCGGAAGTAACCGTTAAGCAATTTGCAGACGTACTGGGTATCGGCCCGGACAAGCTGTTGTCACAGCTGGCCGAGGCTGGCCTGGACCACAAGAGTGCTGATGAGACGATCGACGATGATCAGAAGCTGCAGCTGCTGACGCACCTGCGTCGCAGCCACGGCAAGGGCGAGTCGGGCGACTCTGCGCCTGGCAAGATCACGCTGAAGCGTCGCAGCACCAGCGAGTTGCGTACGGGTGACAACCGCGGCAAGTCCAAGACCGTCAGCGTCGAAGTTCGCAAGAAGCGTACTTACGTGAAGCGTTCCGTGCTCGAGGAGCAGGAAGCAGCTCGCAAGGCCGAGGAAGAGGCCAAGCGCGCAGCCGAGGAAGACGCCAAGCGCGCCGAGCAGGAAGCCGAGGAAGCCAAGAAGCGCGAGGCCGAGGAAGCCGAGCAGCGCGCCAAGGCCGAAGTGGAAGCCAAGCAGGCCGAGGTGGTCGCCGAGGAAGAAGCCAAGCGCGCCGAGGAAGAAAAAGCCGAGCGTGAAAAGGCCGACGAGGAAGCCCGTGCTGCCCGCGAGGAAGCGGAACGTCGCAAGGCCGAGGAAGAAGCCAAGAAACAGGCTGCCGAGGACGAGCGCAAGCAGCAGCGTGGCAAGGCGGCCACGCGCTACGGCCGCAACGAATTGCATGTCGCGGCCGGCAAGTCCGGTCGTCGCCAGGCCGGCAAGAAAGGACCGAGGCGTCGCGGTGGAGCTCCGACGGGCGGTGGTCAGCATGGCTTCGAGAAGCCGGCGGCCCCGGTCAAGCGGGAAGTCAACATCCCGGAATCCATTACGGTCGGCGAGCTGGCCCAGAAGCTGGCCATCAAGGCGCCCGAGCTGATCAAGCAGTTGATGGGCCTTGGTGTCATGGCGACCATCAACCAGGCGCTGGACCAGGAAACGGCCCAGATCGTGGTCGAGGAGATGGGACACACCGCCAAGCTGATGAAGGAAAACGAGCTCGAGGAGCAGGTCATTGCCGAAACCATCGGCACGACGGAAGAGGGCGAAGGCGTAGCCCGCCCGCCGATCGTGACCATCATGGGTCATGTCGATCACGGCAAGACCTCGTTGCTCGACTACATTCGCACCACGACCGTTGCCGACGGCGAAGCCGGCGGTATCACCCAGCACATCGGTGCCTACCACGTCGAAACCAAGCGTGGTGTGGTCAGCTTCCTCGATACCCCGGGTCACGCGGCGTTCACCGCCATGCGTGCCCGCGGTGCACAGCTGACCGACATCGTGGTGCTGGTCGTGGCTGCCGATGACGGTGTCATGCCGCAGACCAAGGAAGCGGTCGAGCATGCGCGCGCCGCCGGCGTGCCGCTGGTCGTGGCTGTCAACAAGATGGACAAGCCTGAAGCCGATCCGGATCGCGTCAGGAACGAGCTCTCGCAGCTAGAAGTGATCTCCGAGGAATGGGGTGGTGACACCCAGTTCGTACCGGTTTCCGCGAAGACCGGCGAAGGCATCGATACCCTGCTGGAATCGCTGGTGCTGCAGGCCGAACTGCTCGAGCTGAAGGCGCCGACCGATGGATTCGCCAAGGGCGTGGTCGTCGAGTCGTCGCTTGAGAAGGGTCGTGGTCCCGTGGCAACCGTGCTGGTGCGCAGCGGCAAGCTGAAGCGCGGCGACATCCTGCTCGCTGGCCAGGAGTATGGTCGCGTGCGTGCCATGTTCGACGAGCATGGCGAGCAGATCGACGAAGCCGGTCCGTCCATTCCGGCCCAGGTTCTGGGCCTGTCGGGCGTGCCGTCTGCGGGTGACGAAGCCTTTGTCGTCGCTGACGAGCGCAAGGCGCGTGAAGTCGCCAACTTCCGTTCGTCCAAGCAGCGTGAAGCCAAGCTGGCACGCCAGCAGTCAGCCAAGCTCGAGAACATGTTCACCAACATGACCGAAGGTGATGTCGGTGTCGTCAACCTGATGATCAAGGCTGACGTGCAGGGTTCCGTGGAGGCACTCAGCGAGTCCTTGACCAAGCTGTCCACCGACGAAGTGCGCGTGAACATCGTCGCTTCCGGCGTGGGCGGCATCACCGAGTCCGACGTCAACCTGGCGACGGCTTCGGAAGCCATCATGATCGGCTTCAACGTGCGCGCCGATGGCACGGCACGCAAGCTGATCGACGAGAATGGCGTCGACGTTCACTACTACAGCGTGATCTACGAAGCCATCGACCAGGTGAAGGCGGCCATGTCGGGCCTGCTGTCGCCGGAAATGCGCGAAGAGATCATCGGTCTTGCCGAGGTTCGCGATGTCTTCAAGGCACCGAAAATCGGCCAGGTCGCCGGCTGCCTGGTCATCGAAGGCTCGGTCAAGCGCAACAATCCGATTCGCGTGCTGCGCGACAACGTGGTCATCTACGAAGGCGAGCTGGAATCGCTGCGCCGCTTCAAGGATGACGTGAACGAGGTCAAGTCGGGTGTCGAGTGCGGTATCGGCGTGAAGGATTACAACGACGTCAAGGTCGGCGACCAGATCGAGTGTTTTGAAAAGGTCGAGGTTGCACGAACCATCTGAGGTTCGTGAACTGCCGAGAGCGACGAGATGCCCAAGGAATATTCCCGCAGTACACGCGTAGCCGAGCAATTGCGTCGCGAGCTCAGCGAGCTCGTGCGCTGGCAGGTGAAGGACCCCCGCGCGCAGGATGTTTCCGTGACCGAGGTCGAGCTGTCGAAGGACCTGGCCTATGCCAAGGTTTTCTTCAGCCGGCTTGACGAAGACGCGGATGCCATCAAGGAAAGCACGCAGGCCTTGAATCGAGCGGCCGGCTTCCTGCGTCGCGAGCTGGGCAAGTCCCTGCGCATGCGTCACGTGCCGGAACTGCGCTTCCTCTATGACGACAGCTTGGCCAAGGGCGCACACATGGATGCCCTGATTGCCACTGCGCGCAAGCGTGATGAAGAAAACAGCAATACCGACGCAGACGAGGAATCGTCCGACTGATGGCCAGGCGTCGCAAGGGCAGGTCGATTGATGGAGTGTTGTTGCTGGACAAGTCCACCGGCATGACATCCAATCGCGCACTGCAGGCCGTCAAGCACATGTTTGGCGCGGCCAAGGCCGGCCACACGGGGAGCCTCGACCCGCTGGCGACCGGCATGCTGCCCATCTGCCTCGGCAATGCCACCAAGTTTTCCGCTTTTCTCCTGGACGCCGACAAGCACTATCGTGTTACCGCGAAGCTTGGCGAACGCACCGACACGGCCGACGCCGAGGGCAAGGTCATCGAATCCATGCCGGTGCCTGCAATGGAAGAGGCCGCGGTGCTGACCGTGCTGGAACAGTTTACCGGTGCCATCGAGCAGGTTCCGCCGATGTACTCGGCGCTGAAGCACGAGGGCAAGCGGCTGTACGACATCGCCCGTGCTGGCGGAGAGGTCGAGCGCAAGGCGCGCCGGATCCGAATCTATTCCCTGTCTCTGGAAGCGCTCGACCAGGAGTCGTTCAGCCTGGACGTGCGTTGCTCCAAGGGCACCTACATTCGCAGCCTGGTTGAGGACATCGCCGAGGCGCTGGGTACCGTTGCGCACGTGACCGAGCTGCGACGACTGGGTGTCGGGCCATTCGAAAAGCGCCCCATGCTGTCGCTGGAAGAGCTCGAGGCCGTGCGCGACGAGGGCGGCCATGCGGCGCTGGACCAGCGCCTGCTGCCGGTGGACAGCCCGGTTGCGGACTGGCCGTTGTTGCGTCTCAACGAGGACCTGGCGCATTACGTCATGCATGGCCAGGCCGTGCAGGTGCCGCAGGCGCCGAGCGAAGGCGAGGTGCGCCTGTATGCCGAAGCGGGCAATTTCCTCGGCATCGGCGAGGTCGCCGACGATGGCCGGATTGCGCCAAAACGCCTGATGAGCTGAGGATTTTGCGGCCTGCCGGGGCGGTTTTTGGTCGAAATATCGTAATTATCGGATTTTTAACGCTTTTTCTGGTCTGTCAGGGCGCATTTTGGCTTGTGACAGGCCTTGCACGCCGCTAAAATACGCGGCTCATTCTCGGGGCTTAGCGCAGTCGGGTCCCTGGTAACCATAGGAAATATTGAAATGCCTTTGACAGTAGAAAAGAAGCAGGAAATCATCGCCGAGTACAAGACGGGCGAGGGCGATACCGGTTCGCCGGAAGTGCAGGTTGCACTCCTTTCCGCACGTATCAACGAATTGACGGGTCACTTTGCCGACCACAAGCATGATCACCACTCGCGTCGTGGCCTGCTGAAGATGGTCAACCAGCGTCGCAAGCTGCTCGATTACCTGAAGAGCAAGAACCGCGACCGCTACCAGGATCTGATCAAGCGACTGGGCCTGCGCCGCTAAGCGCTTCCCACTGAACGTGATCCACGAATAGCTTGTAACGCAGGAACCGGACTCAACCCCGGTTTCTGCGTTTTTGCGTTTCGAGGGTCGAAACGCACTTCCGCCGGAGGGCCGGCAGGAAGTTGTAGGTAACCAAAGAGAGAGTACTTAACGTGAAATCCATCAAGAAGTCCTTCCAGTACGGTGAGCACACCGTTTCCATCGAAACCGGCGAGATCGCCCGTCAGGCTGACGGTGCCGTTCTGGTCAACATGTCCGATACCGTCGTGCTGGTCACGGCTGTCGGCCGCAAGAAAGCCAACCCGGACCAGGGTTTCTTCCCGCTGACGGTCAACTACCAGGAAAAGACCTACGCAGCCGGCAAGATCCCAGGTGGTTTCTTCAAGCGTGAAGGTCGTCCTTCCGAGAAGGAAACCCTGACCTCGCGCCTGATCGATCGCCCGATCCGCCCGCTGTTCCCGGAAGGATTCAAGAACGAAGTCCAGGTCATTGCCACTGTCGTGTCGATGAACCCGGACGTGGACCCGGACATCCCGGCCATGATCGGTGCCTCCGCAGCGCTCGCGCTGTCGGGTATCCCGTTTGACGGCCCGATCGGCGCTGCACGCGTCGGTTACAAGGACGGCCACTACCTGCTGAACCCGACGTTCAGCCAGCTGGCTGATTCGGACCTCGACCTGGTGGTCGCCGGTACCGAAGGTGCCGTGCTGATGGTCGAATCCGAAGCCAAGTGCCTGCCGGAAGACGTGATGCTGGGTGCCGTGCTGTTTGGCCACGAAGCCATGCAGGAAGCCATCAAGTGCATCAAGGAACTGGCTGCCGAGTGCGGCAAGCCGCGCTGGGACTGGCAGGGTCCGGAAGCGGACAAGGCGCTCGTCGAAGCGGTCAAGGCGGCGTGCGGTGCCGACATCAATGCGGCCTACCAGGTTGCCGACAAGCAGGAACGTGGCGACAAGCTCGGCGAAATCCGCGAGCGCGTGCTCGAGGAACTGGCCGGCGGCGAGACGCCGAAGTTCGATGCAAAGGCCGTGGCCGAAGTCTTCCACGACATCGAGTACACCACCGTGCGCGAACGCGTCCTGTCGGGCGAGCCGCGAATCGACGGTCGCGACACCCGTACCGTACGTCCGATTTTCGTCAAGACCGGCGCGCTGCCGCGCACCCATGGTTCGGCGCTGTTCACCCGCGGTGAAACGCAGGCGATCGTCGTGACCACCCTGGGCACCGGCCGCGATGCACAGATCATCGATGCCATCGAAGGCGAACGCAAAGAGCCGTTCATGTTGCATTACAACTTCCCGCCGTACTGCGTGGGCGAAACCGGTTTCGTCGGTTCGCCGAAGCGTCGCGAGATCGGCCACGGTCGTCTTGCCAAGCGCGGCATCATGGCCGTCATGCCGGACATGGAAGAGTATCCATACGTCATCCGCGTCGTCTCTGAAATCACCGAGTCGAACGGCTCCAGCTCCATGGCATCGGTCTGCGGCACCTCGCTGTCGCTGATGGATGCCGGTGTGCCGATCAAGGCGCCGGTGGCTGGTGTGGCCATGGGCCTGGTAAAGGAAGACAACCGCTACGCCGTCCTGACCGACATCCTCGGTGACGAGGATCACCTCGGTGACATGGACTTCAAGGTGGCCGGTACCGAAGACGGCGTGTCCGCGTTGCAGATGGATATCAAGATCCAGGGCATCACGCCGGAAATCATGCAGGACGCCCTGTCGCAGGCCAAGGATGCGCGTCTGCACATCCTCGGCGAGATGAACAAGGTCATCGACAAGCCGCGTACCGAGATGTCCGACTGGGCACCGCGCATCATCACCATGAAGATCCACACGGACAAGATCCGCGACGTGATCGGCAAGGGTGGTGCGGTGATTCGCCAGCTGACCGAAGAGACCGGTGCGACCATCGACATCCAGGACGACGGCACCATCAAGATCGCTTCGGTCGATCGTGCTGCTGGTGAAGAAGCCAAGCATCGCATCGAAGAGATCACGGCTGATGTCGAAGTCGGTCGCATCTACGAAGGCAAGGTCGTCAAGCTGATGGACTTCGGCGCATTCGTGACGATCCTGCCGGGTCGTGACGGACTCGTGCACATCTCGCAGATCTCCGATGAGCGTGTCGAAAAGGTTTCCGACAAGCTCAGCGAAGGCGACGAAGTGCGCGTCAAGGTGCTGGAAGTGGACAAGCAGGGCCGTATCCGCCTGTCCATGAAGGCCGTCGACGCCGAAGCCGAATCTGCCTGATTCGGTTTCGACTGCTGCATGCAAGAAGGCCGACCCTTGCGGGTCGGCCTTTTTCTTTGCGCGGAAGGATGTCTCAGAGTGGCAGGTGCTCCCTGAGGTAGGCGGGTATGCGCTCCTCGAGGTAATAGCGAGGCTGCCATGGCCAGCGGCCGCCGACAAAGCCGACGTGACCACCACCCTCTGCCAGCTCCAGCGTGACAGCATCGGCAAGCATGTCGTCGGTAGGCGGTGTGGCCGGCGACATGAAGGGGTCGTCCTTGGCGTGGATGATCAGGGTAGGCGTACCGATGTGCCTGACCAGGGGCCGTGAACTGCAGCGTGCATAGTAATCGTCGGCATCCGCGAAGCCATGCAGGGGCGCGGTCAGGGCATTGTCGAACTGCCGGAAGGTCCTGAGGCTGGCAATGTCCGGTTCGAGTCCCTCCTGTTCGAACAGGTGTCGCTTGGCCCGGGCCGTCTTCTTCATCTTCAGCATCAGGTGGGCCTGGTAGACCTTCGAGAAGCCGCGATTGATGAATTCGGAGCAGGCCTTCAGATCGAACGGCACGGAGACGGCGACCCCGGTGACCAGCAGGTCCTGCTGCGGGTTGTCGGCCAGCCACTTGAGAATGGCATTGCCGGACAGCGAGTAACCGATGGCAGCCAGCGGCGCGTCCGGCTCGCGCTCTTTCAACAGCTTGAAAAAGAATTCGAAGTCGCGGGTCTGTCCCGAGTGGTAGGACTGCGGCAGCCGATTGATTTCACCCGAGCAACTGCGCGAATGCATGATGACCGCGCGGTAGCCGGCGTCGGAAAGCTTTTTCAGCATCCAGCCCGCGTAGCGCGACTTGATCGAGCCTTCCAGGCCATGCAGCAGGATGACGATCGGCGCATCGACACGACCGCCGGCGACCCAGTCGGCATCCACGAAATCACCATCCGGCAGCTCGATGCGTTCGCGTCGTATCGCGAGATCCGGCTGTGGTCTGAGTATGTTGGGAACAATGGTCTGCAGGTGGCGGTTGGACAGCCACCAGGCCGGTTTGAAGTCGCTGCGTTTCAGCACGGACAATCCCTTTGCCGCTGTGGCAGTGGCTCATAAAACGCCGGCCGCAGATGCGGCCGGATACAAGGGGGGATTGTAGAGAAATCAGGCGTGTTGTGCGACGCGCGGCACGTTCGCCGGCTCGGGCAGCTCGCGCAGTGCGCCAAGCAGCTGGGGTTCGACTTCGTTCTGCTGGTAGGCGCCATACGCGCGAATCAATGCGCCCAGGACTTCCGGGCCCAGCAGTCGGGCGTCGGTGCTTTCGAGTTCGCTGACGACCTGCAGCAGCACCGAGGTGGTGATGTCGGTGTCGCTGCGCCGCTCGATCACCTGGAACGGAACTTGCTGATCCACCAGCTGCCGAATCTCGGCCAGGGTGATGTATCGGCTTTCCTGCGTGTCGTAAAGGCGACGATTCGGGTATTTCTTGATGATTCTGCTGCTCATCCGGTATTCCTGCCCCGTGAGAAAGTTCTGCAAGCAACAGCGGTTGCTTGCTGTTTCCCTGTCAGACAGGGCCTGGACGGGCGAGTTCCCGAGAAATGCAGAAAAATCGACGGCCTGGATGCCGAGGTATCAAACTGGGCCTGGATGCCCATCAAAGTGGGCCCAGCGCCGCCTCGTGGGTGAAGCTGGCGGGATTCCAGGCGGGCAGGGCCCAGGCCCAGATCTCTTCGACCGGGGCGCCAGCCAGCTCGGCTGGGGGCTGCTGGCCAAGCAGGTCCAGGGCCTGGTGGAGTGCCCGTCCGGGGGCCTGGAGGTCGATGCCCGGGCTGCCGCCTTGCTTGGCGTATTTGTCGCCGGCCGCGGTGAGCAGCAGCGGGTGGTGGGCGTAGCGCGGAACGGGCCAGTCGAGTTGCTGGTAGATCCAGGCCTGGCGGGGTGTGGACAGCAGCAGGTCGGTGCCCCTGACCACGTCGGTCACTCCCAGCTCTGCATCATCCACGACCACGGCCAGCTGGTAGGCCCAGTAGCCATCGGCTCGGAGGATGACGAAGTCGCCGATGTCGCGCTCGAGGCGTTGCAGCTGCTCGCCTTGCCAGCGATCCATGATGCGGATCGGGGCGTTGTCGGTGCGCATGCGCCAGGCCTGCCGCGGCCGCTGTCTTGGCAGGCCGGCACGGCAGGTGCCCGGATAGACCGGGCCTTCGATGCCATCCGCTGCCACGGCAGCGATCTCCTTGCGGGAGCAGATGCAGGGGTAGACCAGGTCGCGTTGCTTCAGGTATTCGAAGGCCTGCTGGTAGGCGGCGTCACGGTCGGACTGGAAAACGATGTTGCCATCCCACTGGAAACCGAGGGTTTCCAGTGCGCGGCAGATGCTCGCTGCACTGCCGTCCACTTCGCGTGGCGGGTCAAGGTTCTCGATCCGCAGGTGCCAGCGGCCAGCATGGCTGCGGGCATCAAGAAAGGACACAACCGCGGCAACCAGGCTGCCCATGTGCAGTTCGCCGGTAGGCGAGGGGGCGAAGCGACCTATGTAATCGGGTGATTCCGGCATGCGGGCAATCATAGCGTGGAAACGAAAACGGGGCGCAAGGCCCCGTTTTGCAGTGAGTGCGTGATGCTCAGTTGCGCATCTGCTTTTCGCGAATTTCGTCCAGCGTCTTGCAGTCGATGCACTGGTCTGCGGTCGGTCGTGCCTCCAGCCGGCGCACACCGATCTCGACACCACAGGTTTCGCAGAAGCCGTAGTCGTCGGCATCGATGTGGCGAATCGAGGAGTCGATCTTCTTGATCAGCTTGCGTTCGCGGTCGCGGGTCCGGAGTTCCAGCGAGAACTCGGATTCCTGCGTGGCACGATCGTTCGGATCCGGGAAGTTGGCTGCCTCGTCCTGCATGTGGTGCACGGTGCGATCCACTTCCTCCATCAGCTCGCGCTTCCAGGCCTTAAGAATCTCCCGGAAGTGATCGAGCATGGCATCGCTCATGTACTCCTCGGACTTCTTCTGCTGGTAGGGCGTGAAGCCAAGGTGTTCGGCAGCAGCACCACCGGCAGCGGCCAGTCCCTTGGACTTGCGCTTGGTGGCCGGCTTCTTTTTCGGCGCAGCCTGCTTGGCCGCCGCCTTCTTCTTGGGCGCAGCTTTCTTGGCAGCAGCCTTTTTCTTGGGAGCCGCCTTCTTGGCCGCAGCTTTTTTCTTTGCCGGGGCCTTCTTGGCTGCCGTCTTCTTGCTTGCAGCTTTTTTCTTGCTGGAGGCCTTGGTCGTGGCCTTCTTCTTGCTAGCTGCCTTCTTAGTGGCTTTCTTCTTCGCCGCCATTATCAGAAATCTCCGCTGAAACCGGTCTTGAAAGGACCGTGGGTTTATACAGTATGCGTGCTACTGCCGCAAGGCGGCTTGCGTGGATGAGTCATCCGGGCTCGGACCATTCGAAGCGGTACCGTTGCCCGCGTCGGAATCCAGCCGCTCGGACCAGAACGAGACCGCGCCGGCGACCGCCGCCGGCATCACGAGGAAGTTCAGCAGCGGCACCAGGGTGGCGCCCGTTGCAGCCGCCCCGAAGCCCATTGCGGCCCAGCGGTGGCGGCCCAGCAGGCGTCGTTGGCTGGCGAAATCGAGACCCTGGTTAGCCAGGTGGAAATCCGAGTACTCCAGCGACAGCATCCAGGCAGAGAAGGCGAACCACAGCAGGGGCACCAGTGGCGCGAGCGGCGTCCAGATCAGCACCAGGCTGATCACGCCGAGGCCCAGCGCCCGAACCAGGAAGTACAGCAGCTTGCGAACCTCCTGCTTGACGTCGGTCAGCATCTGCTTGAGCAGCGGCTGATCACCGTCCTTTGCTGCTGGCAGGCCCAGTGAAATGGCAACGCGCTCCGCCAGCAGGCCGTTGAACGGCGCACCGATCAGGTTGGCGACCAGGGTGAAGGTGTAGAACACCAGCAGGACTGCCAGCAGGCCGAACAGCAACCAGGCCAGCCAGGCCAGCCAGGCCAGCCACTCCGGCAGGTCCGGCTGAAGCCAGCCCAGCAGCTGGTCGAAACGGTCGGCGGCCAGCCAGATCAGGCCGCTGAATACCAGCAGGTTGATACTGAAGGGGATCAGCACGAACCAGCGTACACCCGGCTGGCGGATGAGCTTGAAGCCCTTCAGGAGATGTTGGATACCGTCGGCTACTGTCTGCATGCGGACCTCAGGGCAGCTCGACCGGCACCGGCGCCGTCCAGCCGTCCTTGCGGTGTTCGGCAATTACGTCTGTCCAGATGCCGCCACGCACGTTCCACTTGCCCGTCAGGCGCATGAACCGTGGCTGGGTGGCTGCGACCAGGTCGTCGAGGATGCGATTGGTCATGGCTTCGTGGAAGCCGCCTTCTTCACGAAAGCTCCACATGTAGAGTTTCAGCGATTTCAGCTCGACACAGAGCTCGTCGGGCACGTATTCGAGCAAAAACTCAGCAAAATCCGGCTGTCCCGTCTTGGGACAGATGCATGTGAACTCGGGGAGCTCCATTCGGATGGTATAATCCCGGCCGGCTCGCGGATTCGGGAAGGTTTCCAGGTCTTTACTCGGGCGAGTACTCATAATAAAACGTCCTGTCAGTACCAGTGAGTCAAGGCCGTCGAGGCAGACGGCGTTGCAGGGGCGGGCATTTTAACACCGAAGCGCGGCAAAGACTGCGCCTCCATGGACACGGCGGGCAAACCGCCAACACAGCCAGGGCAATCATGCGTCTCAGAACGATCAAACTTGCAGGATTCAAATCCTTCGTCGATCCAACCAATATCAATCTCCCCAGCAACCTGGTCGGCGTGGTCGGCCCCAACGGTTGCGGCAAGTCGAACGTCATTGATGCCGTGCGCTGGGTGATGGGCGAATCCTCGGCCAAGCACCTGCGCGGTGATTCCATGGCCGACGTCATCTTCAACGGGTCGCATGCGCGCAAGCCGGTCGGCACGGCGTCGGTGGAACTGGTGTTCGACAACTCGGATGGGTCCGTCGGCGGCCAGTTCGCGAGCTATTCGGAAATTTCCGTCAAGCGCCAGGTGACGCGCGATGGCACCTCGCAGTATTTCCTCAACGGCACGCGCTGCCGTCGCAAGGACATCCAGGACATCTTCCTCGGTACCGGCCTTGGTCCGCGCAGCTACGCCATCATCGAGCAGGGCATGATTTCACGCCTGATCGAGGCAAAGCCGGAAGAGCTGCGCGTGTTCCTGGAAGAAGCGGCCGGCATTTCCAAGTACAAGGAACGCCGCCGTGAAACCGAGAACCGCATCAAGCACACGCGCGAAAACATCGATCGACTCGATGACCTGCGCGGTGAAATCGAAAAGCAGATTGCCCACTTGCAGCGGCAGGCGCGCACCGCCGAGCGTTACAAGGAACTGAAGTCCGTCGAACGCCGCCAGCGGGCCGAACTGCTGGCACTGAAGTGGCATGCACTCGACGAACAGGTCGGTGTGCAGGATCGCAATATCAACGAAAAGCAGAACCTGCTGGAAGCCGGCATCGCGGACCAGCGTTCGGTCGAGCTGGATATCGAGAAGACCCGCGAAGCCAGCGTCGAAGCCAATGACGCCTTCAACGAAGTGCAGGGTCGTTTCTATGCCGTGGGCGCGGACATCGCGCGCATCGAGCAATCCATCCAGCATGGCAAGGAAATGCGCCAGCGCCAGGAGCGTGAACTCGCCCAGGCCGAGCATTCCCTGCAGGAAGTCGAAGGCCATATCAATCGTGACAAGGAACAGCTCGGCGATGTCGATGCCGCGCTGGCCGAAATGGAGCCAGGTCTCGAGCGCCTGCGCAATGCCGAAAAGGAATCCGGCGAAGCCTTCTCCGCGGCCGAAGAAGCGATGCAGCAATGGCAGAGCGCCTGGGATGCCTTCAACAAGGATTCCTCCGAGGCTTCGCAGTCGGCCACGGTCGAGCGCACGCAGATCGAATCACTGGAGCGACAGGTCCAGCAGATGTCGACGCGCATTGCCAAGCTGGACGAGGAAGCGAAGACCCTAGACCCGCAGGCATTGAACGAAGAGCTGGAACGCATGGCGGCTGCCGAACGGCAGGCGGCCGAAGCGCGCGAGAAACTGCAGCAGGAACTGGACGAAGTGCTGGCGCGCATCACCGGCCTGCGCGAGCAGGACAAGGAAATGACCCAGGCGCTGCATGCCAAGCGCAGCGAACTGGAAAACGGCAAGGGCAGGTTGTCCTCGCTGGAAGCCTTGCAGCAGTCTGCACTGGGCAAGAGCCGCGATGCGGTGAATGACTGGCTGGCTGGCCACTCCCTGGAATCCCTGCCGCGCCTGGCCGAAAAGCTTGACGTGGAAGCAGGTTGGGAGCGTGCGGTCGAAACGGTATTGGGGCATTACCTCGAGGCCGTCTGCGTCGAGGAAATCAGCGACCTGGATTCGGCGATTGCCGAGCTCACCTCGGCATCCGTGACGCTGGTGGACGGCAATCGTCCGTCGGGTGCAAGCAATGCGGCGGATGCATTGTCCGGCAAGGTATCGGGCGACGCGGCCGTTACCGGCCTGCTGGTCGGCGTGAAGACGGCCGACAACCTGGACGCGGCACTGCGCATGCGAGCATCGCTGGCAGCCGGTGAATCCGTCGTCACGCCGGATGGCGTGTGGCTGGGTGCCAACTGGATTCGCATCAATCGCGAGGAAGACGAGCACGCTGGCGTGCTGGCGCGCGAGCAGGAGATCAAGACGCTCAAGGAGCGCATGGTCGCGATCGAAAACGAAGTAACCGAGCTGTCCGCTCAGCAGGAAGTGAATCGCGAACAGTTGAAGGATGGCGAACTGCGGCGCGAAGAGCTGCAGAGCGAGGTCAACCGCGCACATCGCTCGCATGCCGATGCCAAGGCGCAGTACGAGGCTCGCAAGGATCGCCAGGACCAGTTGAAGAAGCGTGCCGACGAGGTGAATGCCGAGCTGGCCGAACTCAACAAGGAAATGGACGAGCACAGCGAAAGGATTCGCGAAACGCGAGCGCGCCTGGCCGACTCCATGTCGAGCCTGCAGGGCTTCGAAGCAGACCATGAAAAGCTGCTGGCCAGGCGTGACGAATTGCGCGCCGAGCTGGACCGTGCCCGTGCCAAGTCGAAGGAAGACCGCGAGGCCGTGCACGAGCTGGCCCTGAAGGTCGAGTCACGCAAGTCCATGCGCGAGTCCACGCAACGCAACCTGGAACGCATGCAGATGCAGCTGGACCAGATCACCACGCGTCGCAGCGAGCTGAAGGCTACGCTGGAAAACAACGACTCGCCGGTGGAAGGCCAGAAGGAGCAGCTGGAAGAGCTTCTGGAGAAGCGCGCCAAGGTCGAGATCGAACTGAATGAAGCTCGCAGCAAGGTCGAAGAGCACGATGTGCAGTTGCGCAACCTGGAGCAGGAGCGTGGCGCCAAGGAAAAGCGTGTCGTGCAGCTGCGCGAGGAACTGAGCCAGCTGAAGCTTGATTCGCAGGAAATGCGCGTGCGTCGCCAGACCCTGAAGGAACAGCTCGACGAGATGGATTTCGAAGTCGAGAAGCTGTTCGAGGAAATGCCGGAAGAGGCGAATGTCGACAACTGGCAGCAACAGGTCGATGACATTACCCGCAAGATCGACCGGCTCGGCCCGATCAACCTGGCGGCCATCGACGAGTTCAAGGAACAGTCCGAGCGCAAGGAATACCTCGATGCGCAGTACGAGGACCTGATCGAAGCGCTGACCACGCTGGAGAATGCGATCAAGAAGATCGATCGCGAGACGCGCACGCGTTTCAAGGAGACCTTCGATCGCGTCAATACCGGTTTACAGAAGAACTTCCCGAAACTGTTCGGTGGGGGGCATGCCTATCTCGAGCTGACCGGCGAGGAACTGCTGGACGCCGGTGTCACCGTGATGGCTCGCCCGCCGGGCAAGCGCAACAGCACCATTCACCTGCTGTCGGGCGGCGAAAAGGCGCTGACAGCTGTCGCGCTGGTGTTCTCGATCTTCGAATTGAATCCGGCACCGTTCTGCATGCTCGACGAGGTCGATGCACCGCTGGACGATGCCAACGTGGGTCGCTTCTGCGCCATGGTCAAGGAAATGTCCGAGCGCGTGCAGTTCATCTTCATCACCCATAACAAGGTGACCATGGAACTTTCCAAGCAACTGACCGGCGTCACCATGCACGAGCCTGGCGTGTCTCGCCTCGTGGCCGTCGACGTGGACGAAGCCGTGCAGATGGCGGCCATGTAATCATGTCTGAATTGCGATTGATTCTTCTTGGTATCGGTGCCGTTGTGATTGCGGGTATCTACCTGTACTCGCGTTACGTGCGCAGGGAAGAAGAGGCGTTCGATCGCGAGAACGGGGACTGGAGCCTGCCGGATGGCGAGGATCCGATCGGTCCTGCAGCCGAAGCGCGACAGGAACCGGCAATGGGCGATCGTGACGCCGAGCTGTTCGACGATGAGGAGCTGCCCTCCATTCGTGCAACCGGCAGCAGGGCTGACAGTTCGGACGATCATGCCACCAGTGCGGCGAGCAGGGCATCGAATGGATCGCCGCCTGCCGGCGAGAAGATCATTGCGCTGAGCATCCTGCCGAGCGATTCCAGCGGCCGTTTCCAGGGGAACCACTTGCTGGACATCTTCGAGCGCGCGGGACTGGTCTACGGCCGCTTCGATGTCTTTCATCGCATGATCGAAACGGATGATGGTCCGCAGTCGGTGTTCAGTGTCGCAAGCGCGACAGAACCGGGCAGTTTCGACATCACCGAGATGGCGGACCAGACTTTCAAGGGCTTGAGCCTGTTCATGCTGCTGCCGGGTCCGCAGGGAGGCGTTGCCGCCTTTGCCGACATGCTGGCGACAGCCAGGCGCATCGCGCAGCAACTGGGGGCCGAAGTTACCGACCAGCAGCGCAGCACCCTGACCAAGCAGACCGCGCATCACTTGCGCGAAGAGATCATTGCTTTCGAGCACCAGGCGCGGAGCTGATCGCCCGGTATCGAACCACCAGTCACCAGCCGCGAAACGGAAAGCCCGATGAGCAAGACCGTGCAGCAGGACAGCCAGCGAATCGATGCCTTGCGCGAACAGATTCGCACACTCAACTACCACTACTACGTGCTGGACGATCCGCAGGCTTCGGATCCGGAGTACGACCGCCTCATGGCGGAACTCAAGGCGCTGGAAGACCGGCACCCCGCGCTCGTCACCGACGATTCACCCAGCCAGCGTGTTGGCGGCAAGGCCGAGGAGGGCTTTGCCGAGGTTGTGCATGCAGTGCCGATGCTTTCCCTGGACAATGGTTTCGAGGAGCAGGACATCGCCGATTTCGACCGGCGTGTCCGCGAGCGGCTGGAAGGCATCGACTCCGTCGAGTACTTCTGCGAACCCAAGCTGGACGGGCTCGCTATCAGCATTCGATATGAAAAGGGCAGGCTTGTGCGGGCGGCGACACGTGGTGATGGCCGCACGGGTGAAGACGTGACCGCCAATGTCCGCACCATCAAGAGCGTGCCGCTCAGGCTGCAAGGTGATGGTTTCCCCGACGTTCTCGAAGCACGCGGCGAGGTGTTCATTTCGCACGCCGGATTCGAGGCGATGAACGAGCAGGCCCGCCGCGATGGCAGCAAGCTGTTCGTCAATCCGCGCAATGCGGCCGCCGGCAGCCTGCGACAGCTCGATTCCTCGCTGACAGCGGCCCGTCCGCTGGAAATCTATTTCTATGGTGTTGGCGAAGTTTCCGAGAGCCTCGCCGAGCGTCACAGCGAAATGCTTGATCGAATGAAGTCCTTCGGCTTGCGGATCAATCCCGAGGTGAAGCTGGTCGAGGGAGCCGCCGGCTGCCTTTCCTATCATGCAGACATGGCCAGTCGTCGGAGCTCCCTCGCTTACGATATCGATGGCGTGGTCTACAAGGTCGATCGCCTGGACCAGCAGCGCGAGCTTGGTTTCGTGTCGCGCGCGCCACGCTGGGCCATCGCCCACAAGTTTCCGGCCCAGGAAGAGACGACCGTCGTGCGAAATGTCGATTTCCAGGTGGGTCGAACCGGGGCGCTGACGCCTGTCGCAAGGCTCGAGCCGGTATTTGTCGGTGGTGTCACGGTCAGCAATGCGACGTTGCACAACATGGATGAAATCGAGCGACTTGACGTGCGTGTTGGTGACACGGTCATCATCCGTCGCGCCGGCGATGTCATTCCGGAGGTCGTGAAGGTGGTCGCCAGCAGGCGACCGAAGACCGCGAAGCGGGTCAGCATGCCGACGCAATGCCCGGTCTGTGCGTCGGATGTCATCCGCGAGGAGGGCGAGGCGGTTGCGCGGTGTACCGGGGGGCTGGTCTGTGCGGCGCAACGCAAGGAGGCCCTGAAGCATTTTGCATCACGCAAGGCACTCGATATCGAAGGCCTGGGTGACAAATTGATCGAACAGTTTGTCGACGCCGACCTGCTGCACAGTCCGGCTGATATCTATCGGCTGCGCAAGCACGCCGACACCTTGAAAGAATGGGACGGCCTGGGCGAAAAGTCCGTGGACAAGTTGCTGGCATCCATCGAGAAGAGCCGTGCAACGACGCTGCCGCGTTTCCTGTTCGGACTGGGCATCAGGGAAGTGGGCGAGGCGACGGCCCAGCAGCTGGCGCTGCATTTCGGTTCGCTCGACAAGTTGATGTCGGCCGAGATCGAAAACCTGGTTCAGGTGCCCGATGTCGGCCCGATCGTGGCAAGCCGCATCCATGATTTCTTTTCCGAATCGCACAACCGTTCGGTGATCAAGGACCTGGTGGCAGCGCTTCGGTGGGACGATCTCGACAGCGTCGGGGATGGGCCGCGACCGCTCGAAGGGCTGACCTTTGTCATTACCGGTACGCTGGACTCCATGACGCGCGATGAAGCCAAGCAGCAATTGCAGGCGCTGGGCGCGAAAGTCACCGGCAGCGTATCGAAAAAGACCGATTTCCTGGTTGCAGGTGAAGCGGCAGGTTCGAAGCTGGCCAAGGCTGAATCGCTGGGCGTGCCGGTTCTCGACGAGGCGGGATTGAAGAAGAAGCTTGCCGAGTAAGTTGCGACATGCCTTCCCCTTGGCGCGCATAAAAAAAGCCGGTGCAGAGCACCGGCTTAAACCTCATCGACCGTAGGAGCACTTTACGAAGAGGCAGGAACCGAGATTGTCGGTTGGCGACGGGATTGCGAGGTTTCCCTTCGCGTTCCGGCAATCTCGGGAATCACGTTAACAATCCGGTCCTGTCTCGAACGTGACCCGCTTCACGCTTCAGGAATCGGAACACGGCGTGCAACGGTCGAGTTAACTTATTCTGCCGCTTCCGGTGCTTCCTCGGTTCCTTCGGCATCGGCACTGCCGGTGTCGACAGCCGGTCCGGACTTCTCGATGTTTGCATCATTGCGCAGCACGTTGATGTATTCCTGGATCTTCTGATTGGTCAGGAAGCGCTCGATCTGCGGCTTGATGTCTTCGAAGGCCGGCGGGGGCACATCGCGCGACTCCTCGCGACGAATCACGTGCCAGCCGAACTGCGTCTGGACCGGGGCGGCACTGATGCTGCCGTCTTCCATGTTGCCAACCGCTGTGGCGAAGGGTTCGACCATCTGGCTCGGTGCGAACCAGCCGAGGCTGCCGGCACTCTGTTCGGCGCCGGGTTCGATGGAACGTTCCCGTGCCAGGGTTTCGAAGTCGGCACCCTCATCGAGTTCGGCAATGATGGCATTGGCCGTCTCTTCGTCTTCGACCAGGATGTGACTGGCCTTGAACTCCTGGCTGCCCAGCTCGGCAACGCGCGCTTCATACTCGGCGCGCAGCGTGTCTTCGCTGATCGGATCCTGTTCGAGGTAGGCGGTCATGCTGGCATCGGCCAGACCGGTGGCACGCTGGAAGGCCAGTTCCTGCTTCAGCGGTGCGCGCTGGTCGAGACCCTGGTTCCGTGCTTCCTGCGCCAGCAGCTCGATATTGATGAGTTCGTTGACGATCTGCTCGCGCATCTCGGGATCCAGCTGTTCGACCGGCATGCCGGTGCGTCGCTCGGCATAGAAGGCCACGGCTTCCTGCGTGACCGGCTCGCCGTTGACCACGGCAGCAGCGTCGGCAGGGGTCTCGGCAGTTGTCGTGCCTGACTTGTCGGAACCGCAAGCTGCCAGCAAGGCGAGTGCCAGGGTGAGTACGGCGCCTTTCAAGGCGTTCATTGCATTCATGTAAATCTCCATTGGTATCGCGTGAGAATTTCGCTGGTCGCATCCCTGCACCAGCAGTGTGACTGTGCTGTCAGCCTTCGCCAGGCGCCTCGGCGTCGATGCTCAGCGCATGGATGTCGGTATTCATCATGTCGCCCAGGGCGGCAAAGACCGTTCGATGGCGCTGCAAGGATGACATATCGCGAAATTGCTCGCAGGCGATTCGCAGCCGGAAATGCCCCCGTCCATCGGCAGCCCCGGCATGGCCGCGATGGCGAGCCGATTCGTCCTCGATCTCCAGCAGGGTGGGCGACAGCGCGTCTTCGAGCAGCGCCCGCATCCTGGCAATGCGCTGCCTGTTGGTGTCTTCCAGGTTCACGGCAGGACTTTCTTGAACGGCTTGACGACGACATCCGCGTAGACGCCGGCATCGCGGTAGGGATCCTCGCTGGCCCATTGTTCGGCCTCAGCAAGCGAGTCGAATTCGGCAACGATCAGCGAACCGCTGAAGCCGGCTGCCGGGTCTTCACCCAGCGGATGCGGTCCTGCCAGCAACAGCCGGCCCTCGTCACGCAGGACTTCGAGGCGTGCCAGGTGGGCTGGTCGGGCAGCCTGGCGTTTGTCGAGGCTGTCCGCGATATCAGTCGCGATGATGGCGTAGTGCATGCTCAAGACTCCTTTTTCTCGTCCGCATTGTCCTCCAGCACATCGTCCGGAAGGTGCCTTGCCAGGTAGACGCCCTGCAGCAGGGCGAACAGCAGGGTCAGGCCGATCACGCCCCAGGTCTTGAAGTCGACCCAGTCATCGGTCGAGAAATAGTGCATGACATAGAGGTTGATCAAGCCGATGACCGTGAAGAAACCGATCCACAACAGGTTGAGGCGGCGCCATACACCGGCGGGCAGTTCGACCGCCTCGGACATCAGCCGCTCGACAATGGTGCGGCGTTCGCCGACGTAGGCCGAAGCGAGGAAGCCGGCGGCAAACAGCCAGTTGACGATGCTGACCTTCCACTTCAGGAATTCCTCGTCCTGCAGGATCAAGGTGATACCACCGAAAACAAGCACCAGCACGGCGCTTATCAGGTGCATTTTCTTCACTTCACGGGTGCGCAGCCACTGGATGAGAAGCTGGGCAAAGGTGGCAACAATGAATACGCCGGTCGCGACGAAGAAATCGGTCAGCTTGTAAGCGACGAAAAACAGCAGGACCGGAAAGAAATCGAATAATTGCGACATGTTGTCCCTGGTGTCGTGGAATGGGTCAGGCGCGGTATCATAGCAGCCCGGCTGCCGGCATCGAAACGGCAGCACTCCAGATATCCGGCGCAAGGCAGCTACCCAGGGGCAGGCATGAGCCAATACTTCGAAATCCATCCCGACACGCCACAACCGCGCCTGGTCAAGCGAGCGGTGGAAATCATCCGCGCGGGCGGGGTGATCGCCTATCCCACGGATTCGCGTTATGCACTGGGATGTCACCTTGACGACAAGCCGGCGATGGAGCGGCTTGCCCGTATTCGCCAGACGGACAAGGACCACAATTTCACCCTGGTCTGCTCCGACCTGTCCGAGATCGCGCGCTATGCGCGGGTCGATAACTGGGCTTTTCGTCTCTTGAAAGCGCACACGCCAGGGCCGTTCACGTTCATCCTGAAGGCCAGCAACGAACTGCCACGGCGCCTCCAGAACCCCAAGCGCAAGACCATCGGCATCCGTGTGCCGGGCCATCCTGTTGCGCAGGCCTTGCTGGCCGAGCTGGGCGAGCCACTGATGAGCTCGACCTTGTGGCTGCCGGGCGACGCGTTGCCGTTTACCGAGGGCTGGGAGATTCGCGAGCGCTTCGAGCACGAGCTGGATCTTGTCATCGACGGCGGGCATTGCGGCATCGAACCGACCACCGTGGTCGAGCTGGACAAGGGTGCGGTCAGGGTGTTGCGCCATGGCCAGGGCGATGCCTCGGCGTTCGACTGATGCGTCCGGCCCGCAGGTGGTCAAAAAGTCACCAACCCGTGCCCAGATAATCCGCCTGATTGCGCCTGCAGGCTAGGAGCCCGGCCGCCCGCCTGCGTATAATGCCGGGATGTCCGATATGTCCGAAATCCTGCGCCAGATCAGCATCTGGGCGGTTCCCACGATCTTTGCCATCACGGTCCACGAGGTCTCGCACGGCTACGTGGCGAAGCGCTTTGGTGATCGCACGGCCGACATGCTCGGACGGCTCACACTGAACCCGGTCAAGCACATCGACCCGGTCGGTACGATCCTGGTACCGCTGGTCTTGCTGATCCTGCCGACCGGTTTCATTTTCGGCTGGGCCAAGCCCGTGCCGGTGGCAATGCGCAACCTGCGCAACCCGAAACGTGACATGGCGATTGTTGCGGCCGCGGGGCCGGCGTCGAATTTTGCCATGGCCCTGTTCTGGGGAATTGTCGCGAAGATTGCCGATGTCATCGCCGTCGCCAGCGTATCGCCCTGGCTGGTGCGCGTCGGCCTGGCGGGCATCGTCATCAACCTGGTGCTGGCGGTGCTGAACCTGCTGCCGGTGCCGCCGCTCGATGGTGGTCGGGTGCTGAGCGGCCTGCTGCCGAATCACCTGTCGGATCGTTACGATCGCATCGAGCCGTATGGCTTTTTCATCATCGTGGGCCTGCTCGCCTTTGGCGTCCTTGGCCTGCTGATCGGTCCGCCGATCAATTTCTTCATGGACCAGATACTTTTCATCACGGGGTTGAGGTAGACATTGAATACCATGGTTGATTCCGCACAACGCGTCATGTCCGGCATGCGCCCGACCGGCGCCCTGCATCTCGGTCATTACCGTGGCGCGCTGAAGAACTGGCTGAAGCTGCAGCATGAATACGATTGCACGTTCGTGGTCGTGGACTGGCATGCGCTGACTACCCATTACGAAGATCCTCAGGACATCGAAAAGAACACCTACGAAATGGTGATCGACTGGCTGGCAGTGGGTATCAGTCCGTCGCAGGCGAACATCGCCATCCAGTCCAAGGTGCCGGAAATCGCCGAATTGCACCTGCTGCTGTCGATGGTGACACCGCTGGGCTGGCTGGAGCGTGTGCCAACGTACAAGGAACAGAAAGAGAACCTGACCGAACGTGACCTCAACACCTACGGTTTTCTTGGTTACCCCTTGCTGCAGGCAGCCGACATTCTCGTCTACAACGCCGATCTGGTGCCTGTGGGCGAGGACCAGGTGCCGCATATCGAAATGGCACGGGAGATAGCACGTCGTTTCAATTACGTGTTCGGTCGCGAACCGGATTTCGAAGCCAAGGCCGAGGCGGCCGTGAAGAAGCTGGGCGGCAAGAACGCCAAGGTCTATCGGGAAATGCGTCGCCAGTACACAGAGGAAGGCAATGACGAAGCGCTGCTGAAAGCGCGTGCCTTGCTGTCGGAAAACCAGAACATTACCAAGGGTGACCGTGAGCGCCTGCTGGGCTACCTGGCCGGCATCGGTCGCACCATCCTGCACGAGCCGGGTGTGTTGCTGACCGATACGCCGAAGGTGATCGGCCTGGATGGTCGGAAGATGTCGAAATCCTATGGCAATGCCATTGCATTGCGCGAGGATCCGGAGTCGGTCGAAAAGAAGATGCGCACCATGCCGACCGATCCGGCACGCGTCCGCCGCACCGATCCGGGTGATCCGGAAAAATGCCCGGTATGGGAATTCCACAAGGTCTATTCTGACGAGGACACCCGGAACTGGGTCAAGGAAGGCTGCACGTCCGCCGGCATCGGCTGCATCGACTGCAAGATGCGGGTGATCGACAAGGTGAACGAAGAGCTCGAACCGATTCGCCAGCGGGCGGCGGAATTCGAGCAGGATCGCGACCTGTTGCGTTCGATCGTGACCGAAGGGTCGGAGTCGGCACGCGACATGGCGCGCGAGACACTGGAAGAAGTACGCAATGCCATTGGCATCAGCTATCGTTGATGACCTTCGCTGATCTGCCAGGTGCGATCAGCCGGGGTGGGGAAACACATGCAAAGTGACGCAAGCGAACAGCAGGATCATCGGGACGGCGAGCAGGCCGAGGCGACTGATGTCGAAGTCAGTGGCGAGGTCAGCGTGACGCCGGAGGGTGGTGTTGCCCTGCAGGCAACCATCAGTCCCGAGCAGGGCGAGATGCCGTTTGCGCTGGTGCTGGGCGAACCTGTCACCACGATTCCGCGTGACCTGTACATCCCGCCGGATGCACTGGAGGTATTCCTCGAGGCTTTCGAGGGCCCGCTGGATCTCCTGCTGTACCTGATCAAGCGCCAGAATCTCGATGTGCTGAACATTCCGATTGCCGAGATCACGCGGCAGTACATGGAATACATCGAGTTGATGAAGGAAATGCGCCTGGAGCTGGCAGCCGAGTATCTCGTCATGGCCGCAATGCTGGCCGAGATCAAGTCCCGCATGCTGTTGCCGCGACCGGTCAGCGAGGACGACGACGAGGACGATCCGCGGGCCGAACTGGTACGTCGCCTGCAGGAGTACGAGCGCTTCAAGACGGCGGCCGAAGACATCGATTCGCTGGAGCGGCTGGGTCGTGACGTCTACAAGGCCGAGGCCGAGGTGGTTGACCGGCGGGTTGTCGAAATCCTGCCCGATGTCACGCTGAAGGAAGTGCTGGTGGCGTTCAAGGATGTTCTGCGCCGCGCCGAAATGTTCCAGCACCATCACGTGCAGCGCGAAGCGCTCTCGGTCAGGCAGCGCATGTCGGACGTGCTCGGCCGCTTGCAGGACAAGGAAGGCTACTCGGATTTCTCGTCGCTGTTCGATCCCGAGGAAGGTCGCCTGGGTGTTGTTGTCACCTTCCTCGCCATGCTCGAGCTGCTGAAGGAGAAGCTGGTGGAGATCGTGCAGGCCGAACCGTTCGCACCGATTCACATGCGAGCTGCGGCCAACGTCACAGAATTCGATGAAGAGAATTTCGAAACCGACCTGGATGACGACATCCGGGACAGCGTAAGGGAACAAAACGACTGAACCGCCATGCGGTACGGTCCCAACGTGAATTGGCAGGAAAATGAACCAGGATCAGATCAAGAACATTGTCGAGGGCGCCATGCTGGCGGCCGGTCGCTCGCTGTCGCTCGATGCCATGCAGGCACTGTTTGCCGAGGATGGCCAGCCGGACAAGGGCACGCTGCGCAAGGCCATCGACGCCTTGCAGGAAGACTTCCAGGACCGCAGCATCGAAATCAAGGAAACCTCGAGCGGTTATCGCATCCAGGTGAAGCAGGACTATTCGCAGTGGGTATCGCGGCTCTGGGAGGAGCGTCCGACTCGCTATTCACGTGCCTTGCTGGAGACGCTGGCCCTCGTTGCCTACCGACAGCCCATCACGCGTGGCGAGATCGAGGAAGTGCGTGGTGTCAGCGTGTCGAGCTCCATCATTCGCACCCTGCAGGACCGCGACTGGGTTCGCGTGGTCGGGCATCGCGATGTTCCTGGTCGCCCGGCAATGCTTGGGACGACCAAGACCTTCCTTGATTACTTCGGCCTCAAGACGCTTGACGAGCTTCCGACGCTGGCCGAGCTGCGTGACATCGACAGCATCAATGTCGAGCTTGACCTGGATGGTGATGATGACCACGGTGGCGCAGCCAATGATGGCGCTGCACCTGTGGACGAAGCCGCCGAACTGGAGCACGACGATGCCGAGGAATCAATTGCCGTCGAAGTGCATGCCGATGGCCTGAATGTTGACGACGCCGAGATGGCGGAGGAGGGCGAAGATGCATCGCCGCAAGAAGAAGACGAGTCGGAAGAAGAGTCAGACGACGACAACTACGACGACGAAGACCACTCCGGGGAAAACGGGGAAGAAGACGGCGCAGCGAAAGCTCACGAACAAGAGCAATCGCAAGGCTCCTGAACATCAACCGCTGAATCCGGCCGAGCTGTCGCTGTCGCCCACCGAGCCGCAGCGATTGCAGAAGCTCCTTGCGCAAGCGGGTTTGGGCTCGCGCCGCGAGATCGAAGGCTGGATACGTGAAGGCCGAGTGATCGTCAACGGCGAGGCGGCCGAGCTGGGTCGCAAGGTCCTGCCCACCGACGAAATCGATATCGGTGGTCGTCGCATCCGGCTAGCCAAGCGCCTCGACCAGGCACCGCGAGCCATCCTTTATCACAAGCCCGAAGGCAAGCTCACCTCGCGCAAGGATCCGCAGGGTCGGCCCACCGTGTTCGACGACCTGCCGGAACTGAAGGGTGGTCGCTGGATCGCCATCGGGCGTCTCGACATCAATACCACCGGACTGCTGCTGTTTACCAACGATGGTGCACTGGCGGACAGGCTCATGCATCCCTCGTCCGA